>CAZWGG010000955.1:0-2026 GCA_964633305.1 uncultured Bacteroidales bacterium | reverse complement strand
TCTCAAAGAAGCGTACCGTTCACTTGATAGGTATGTATAAAATTGCCAAAAACCAAATTTTTGGTATAAAGGACAGAAACATACTTATGGACAGGTACGGAACCTTTTGGGCAAAGCCATAAGATGCAGAAAGCTCGGTTTATATTATAAAGAGGCAATTGTCATGTACAACGAGAAAGAAATAAAATTGTTCTTCAGTAAACAGGGCAAGAATGGCAAGTGGAAAGTTTTGGTATGCACTGACACTTCGCTTTCATTTATAAAGATGATTGAGATATACCAGATACGCTGGACAATCGAAGTGTTCTTCAAGGAAGCCAAACAACTATTTGGGTTGGGCCGTTACCAATCAAATGACTTTGATGCCCAAATTGCAGAGGTGACAATTACCATGATACAACATATAATCCTTACGTTACGGTATAGGTTTGATAAGTACGAATCCAAAGGCGGGCTGTTCAAAGAAGTGGCCAGAGAAATTATAGAACAGAAACTTAATGAAAGGTTATGGGGATTGTTCATCGCCATATTAAAGATAATAGAAATACTATTTGAAGATATGTACCACGAACAAT
Source organism: uncultured Bacteroidales bacterium (assembly GCA_964633305.1). Lineage (GTDB taxonomy): Bacteria > Bacteroidota > Bacteroidia > Bacteroidales > UBA10428 > CAZWGG01. The sequence goes on along the minus strand of CAZWGG010000955.1, from coordinate 1,451 downwards.
TGCTGGAGAAAATTTATCACAATGAACAAGCATATCTGATGCTATCAACTGTGCTGGAACTGAAAAAAGCAGCATAAGACTGAAAATAGAAGCTCTATGTTATTGATTATCAATATTATAGAAATTGAAACAAAATACATATCTTATTAATTATGTGCATATTAAAAGCAAATGCGAAACATTAGATATTTACTTTATACATTTTTTAATAATCAAAAACTGACTATTAACAATTGGGATAATGAGAAAAACAACTAAAAAAATAAACTTCATAATAACTGTAGCAGTTCTAATATTGGTAATATTACAAATACCACTGATTTATTTTGTTTATAATTCCAAAAATACAGGATCTGATCCATCGTTATACCTGGAAACTGCAGCAAACCTTGTTGAAGGAAAAGGATATAACTGCTCAATGATGAGACATATAAACAATAAAGAATATTTACTTTCCTATGTTAAAAAATATGGAGTAAGCGATCAAATGGAATGGATACCACCGGTTTATATATTATCAGCAAGTGTTGTTTATAAATTATTCGGGCCTGACAATTTTCTTGGTAATGTAGTAATTATGAATTTTATTTTTTTCATGGCCTTTATACTTCTTTATTTATATTATTTGAAAAAGAATTACTCATTTAACCCGGTCATCATTGCTTTTTGTTTATTGTATGTTGGCATCCACGATTCGTTTTTTACCTCACACCTAATGGGAATGGATGTTTTACACATTTTTACATTTATGGCTTTATTTATGTACCATATCCATTTTATAGAAAAAGACAAGCCTAGATATATTGATTATTTAATCTATTCGGGATTGTTTGCTTTATTTTGTCTTGTTAAATATTCTGCACTTCCTTTCGCTGTTGCCTTTTTTGTACATTTTGTTAATAAAAAGAAATTAAAGGAATTATTATTTGTTGCAATAATATCTTTTATATTAATTGCACCATGGATGTTTATAAGGTCTTATATTATTAGCGGTCATCCATTGGCCCATTTTTTAAGGGGAGGTAAATTATTCCCATTTAGTGAAGGATATAACCAAAAAGTTAATTTATTATCCGGGACTTTTTTTATGAATCTGTACGAATGGATAAAAAATTTTATTTATGTAATAAAAAACTATTTTACGGATAAGTCTATTAGTTTCTTTATGGCTTTTGCAGTAATCGGCTTATTTTCAAATAAGAAAAATAGTATTGTAAGTGCAGGTTTAATTTTACTAATCGTGTCAGTAATATTTTTTGCCATCATTTATAACTTTGGTATTGGCAGGTATCAGTTCCCATTGGTTGTGATTCTGCTTCCTGTTGGTATTCAGGCTTTATTAAACTTTTTAAGTTTAGATTCAAAAAGGAATAAAGCAATAGTGTATTCACTGTTATTTATTGCGTTTACAGCGCAATTTTATTTGTACACGATTTCAGTTAACGGTACCT
>CAZWGG010000954.1:0-2028 GCA_964633305.1 uncultured Bacteroidales bacterium | reverse complement strand
ACTTTGGTTCAAATCCTCAAGGAGTTAAAATTTAATTCAGCCGGATAAAAAAGCTAATCTTTTGTATCCGTTTTCATCCTTTAAGGACTTATAAATTTAACTATGAATACTCCCTCCTCTCCTTGCCTAAAAAGAGGAGTTTACGAAGTGGTGCTAAATTTTTTGTATTTCCAAAGAATACTTGTTTTCAAGTTCCCTTACTCTCTGTTTCATCAGATCGGCTTCTTTCTGATTCTTAATGGTTCCTACCAAAATATCCCGCATACTGTCCAGACTCTTTATTATTCTTCCATCTTCCTGTTTTTTTACAAAAAGGAAAACAGAATTTTTGTTTTCCAATGGAATCGACAATTGGTTCAATGGAGAGCCAAAAATCATTTTTATTGCTTCATCTGAGTATGTGCTATTCTCTCTTTCAACCACTTCATTAGGGTGATAAGAAACAAGCCCTTTCAGTATAGAAGTATCAATAGTATTATGAATACCTTCTCCACCCTCAGAAAACTGTGATGCCATATAACTATAATTGGAAAAAGCAGTCTGCTTGTCTTTAAAAGCATAAACAGAAATATAGCATGTTTTTGCTTCCGTAAAATTCTCTTTATTTTGCTCATAGAAATCCGTCAATTCCTGGTCTGTAACGGATATTTTTTTCATAAATTCATTATCTATATAGCGTTTCAGGACAATTCTGTTTGTAAACCTTCTTCTATCCAGAACAAAAGCCTTATCATGCGTAACACCCAGACTATCAGCCTCCAGGTAAAGATATTTCTTGATGATGTAATCTTTAAGCTGTTGAATAATTTCCTTTTCGTCCTCCATTCCGAATACAAAAGGATCATATATACAATAATCCAAAAAGTCTCCTACCGTTATTTTTTTTCTTTCATTTTCCAATGTATACTCCATAAGAATTTCACGGGCCAGCGGATCGGTTATCTGTTGTTTAGGTTTCTTGTCTACCAGAGGAAATACATCATCCAGTATTTCCTTATTTATCACCATCTTTGCTTCACCGAATACTTTTTTTTGCTTGTTATCTACAATCTGTAGTGTCTTTGCCAGTTCCATAGAAGACCGTAGTTGTGCTACAACCTTTTTAAAAGATACTTTCTCACTGGGTTTTATATCGACAATGTGAACGATCCATATTTTGTCACCGGAACATAAAGGACCGGTAATATTTCCTGGTTTAAGATCATATAACATATCTTTAAAAGGCCACAATTCATAAAAAGGGTATAAGAAATCGGCCTGGTTGCTTCGGATGGATGGATCTGTTTTACATATCTTTACAAGACGGCTAAATTCTTTCACTGAAGCAATCATTGTATCCTGTCCCATATACTCGACCATGGTTTCTCTGTCAGGGAAATTGACATATTCAAGAACATATGTATTCTTACGTTTTCTGTATGTTTTTCGCAATTGCCTGTTCGAGAACACCAGCTTGGGTTTTTCTTCTTTCTGCCACAGGTATCCGTCAACCTGTCCTATCATTGAAGCCGAGGCATAATCCACTGTCTTGATAATATCGGAAAGAGTGTCATACTCTTTGGCATAGGCATCTGTAAGCAAGTAATTTTCATCGATATATTCCTTTAACCATTGCTGGTAATCTTCAGATTTCAGCCTTTGTTTCCGCCCCCTTTTTCGGTGTTCCTCAAATTCGTAGCGGCTAACTTCAAATTTACCTATCTTTAATACTATCTCATCTGAGACATAATTGGTGGTGGGCGATGATTTCGGTTTACATCCGAAATAAAGCAATGTAATAAACACAAATACAATCACCCAACAGTTTTTCATGATTTTTATCTGAAATGTTTTCAACATAAAGAGTTAATTTAGTTTGAATTTTTTAATTGGATTATCTGTTAAAAATAACCATCTAAATATAATAATAATGAAACGACCAGGTAATCTTTATAGTCAAAAAACAATACATTGAATGATAAATAATTTAAGTTTTATGTATTTAACAGTAAATTTTTAATAGTTAATATATAAGGAGTGACCCAACCT
>CAZWGG010000953.1:0-2040 GCA_964633305.1 uncultured Bacteroidales bacterium | reverse complement strand
TAACATCCCTTGTGTAAAATGCGCAGCCAACTGTATATTCAAAGATTTACCTGCTGAAGAAAATTTGTCGATGGAGCAGGAAATGGAAATAATGTTAAAAATAACAGCTATTATAAAAAAAGCTAATTCTAACCAAGATGAAAAAAACGCTTAATTATTTTTACATTGCTTGTGTAATCTTCTTCTTAACTTCATGCAAGCATGAAGATATTAATACTATAGAATCATTAAAAATTCTTGAACGTAATCTAAAACTTATTACTAATGAATTGGAAATACCTAATTTATCGGCCGCTTTAATCCGTGATAAGAAAATAATTTGGTCAAAACATTTTAGTATTGAGGATAAATACCTAAACGACCACCATCAATATAATATAGATCAGCTTATTAATTTTTTCACTTTTCCTATAATAGGAGAATTAATTGATGAGGGAAAGATTAATATTTATGACAACCTGTCAAAATTCAATATAAATATTGATACTTTAAAAAATGTAAATATTCAACAATTATTATCAAATACTTATCTGAATTCCCCGGGAATGGCATATTCTTATGATTCATTGCAAATGTCTTATGTTATAAATTTAATTGAAAATATTACTGGAAAAGATATTTATTCACTAATTGATGAAAAAATCATTAAAAGATTAAACTTGAAGGGAGCTTACATAAACACAAGTAAAGATCAGCCAAATAAATATATTTCTTTTTCAATAAATAATTTGGTATCCTACATAAAAGGGATAGATGATGATAAACTTATGTCAAAAAATACTAAAAAACTGTTATTTGAAAATGTACTATTAAATACAGGAGAATCCTCTCAAACTACTATGGGCTGGTATAAACAAGATTCAATTCTATGGAATTTCGGATTTAATGATAGTTATTCTCTATTGATTGTGAAAGACTTAAAAAACAATTTGTCTTTTATTGCATTAGCAGATTCAAAAAGATTGAATGAACCTTTTATGCTAGAATCGGGTGATATATGTAATTCACTAGTTGCTTTAACATTTTTAAAAACATTTACATTTAGCTATTACAATAATATTTTGATTGATAAAATAGTGGCTTCAGATAAAGCCAAAACTGATATAGATTATCCAATTAAACAAAATGATCTGGAATTGAATGATAAATTATTCTATAAAGAATTAGTAGGTATTATTCAAATGTATAAATATTTAGGTAAATCAAATACAATTAATCATTTAAAAAAATTATATAATTCCCTTTATCCCAAGGAAATATCATTTGATTATTTAGACAAAGTCCCCTTGTTTCAAATTCTGGATGTGGGTGATTTTTTTGATATCACTAAACAGATAGATGTAAAAGAAAAATCTAAACTTTATTTGTATTGTGTTGGAGAAATTAACAGGTTTACTAAAGAAAATGTTCAACAAGATGACAGTAAGAAAAAAATATTGAAGTTAGTTCCGTGGGTTTATTGGAAAGACGATGGTGTAGAGTTCTTTTTCGATATGGAAAATGATAAAGCAAGTACCTTCAATGCAAAAAATGATGACAAGGTATATTGTACTGTTTGGAATTGTGAATTAATTACCGGTATAAATCAAAATTTGACAGGTGTTGAATATTCCCAGGTAGATGATACCGACAATTCATATATAGTAGAATTGAAGCTACCCTGGAAATCGTTAGGCTCTTCTATTCCATCAAATAACAAGAAAATTGGATTCGATGTTATGATAATTGATAATGATTCGTATCCATGGGAAGGAAAAATTTCATGGCATATGAAAAAGAGCCTTCTTGCGACAAATTATTGGGGTACATTAGTAATCTCGGACGGAAAGGAAAAGAAAACTGAAGATACTATTGCAGTTGCAACTTTTATTGAAAATGCACCGAAAATTGATGGAAATATTGATAAATGTTGGGAATTGGCAAAACCATATCTTGTTAACAGGAAGGTTGCTGGCGAAGTAAATGGGGATAAAGATTTATCCGGGGTTTTTCGTTGTTTGTGGGATAAAACGAGTTTATACATTTTAGTAAGAGTAACTG
>CAZWGG010000952.1:0-2042 GCA_964633305.1 uncultured Bacteroidales bacterium | reverse complement strand
ATGTATTTTAAAGGGGTTTAGTGTTAAAGACAATGAGGAAATTGATTTTAGGAATACACCATTAATCCAAGATGGAGGCATATCTATTTTCACACAAGGTTTAGAAAAAGAACTTAATAAAACAAAACAGGTTTTAAGAAAGATATCTGCAAGTGATATTGGTATTACCGTAAGACTATCTCAAGATAACCTCGAATTAACAATTGGTGGATTTACAGAAGTTAAAAGCAGTATTGGCAGTTGGGGAATGATGATGACTTCTCCCGGAACGACGATTTCAACTCCCTATGATAATACAATAAATTTGCCGCCAAATTACTATTATAATCCAACTATGTATGGTTACGGCAGTTATACAACTACGAGATCTGTATATTTCAAAACATTATTAGATAAAGAAGAATTCAGTCATGTAAAAGGTAATGTATTTGAAAATGAATATGATAAGATTAAAGATTTTGAAGATAAATATGGTCAAATAATGCAATTTAAAACAATTTTTAAAATAAAAACTTATTATGTATTAGGTTATTATAACAGAATAGATAAAAAATATTATTTAAGAAAATTTGAAGATTAAAACAAACAGGCATGTAACAATAAATAAATGCAAAAGCTTGCTGTCGCTGCGCTTCAGCATTTATTCATGGCGTTGTGGGTAATATGAAAATTCCAAAACCAAAGAATGAATAAAATCTATTACCTTTGTAATTAATGAAGCATTTATACATAATAGCAGGTAGTAATGGAGCTGGTAAAACAACAGCTTCATATACAATTCTGCCTGGAATTTTGGACTGCAGGGAATTTGTTAATGCTGATGAGATTGCCAGGGGATTATCACCATTTCAACCTGAAAAAGTGAATATTCAGGCAGGTAAATTAATGTTGACAAGAATTAAGCGACTGCTCAATAATGGAGTGGACTTTGCATTTGAGACAACATTATCTACAAAAACTTACGTGAATTTTATAAGGAAAGCACAAGAAAAAGGCTACTTTATCACACTTGTCTTTCTATGGTTAAATACACCTGACTTAGCTATAAAAAGGGTGAAAATAAGAGTTCTTGAGGGAGGACATGACATACCTGAAAAAGTAATTAGAAGAAGATATGAAAGTGGACTGAGAAATTTTTTTCAGCTATATATTCCAATAGCAGATAACTGGATATTTATTGATAATTCAGGTGAACCTTATCAGATTATTGCAGAAGGGATAAAGGACAGTGCGGAAATAATAAACTATGATGTTTGGAATAACCTAATAAAAAAATATTATGGGTAAAAAACAAATTATTGAAATAAGAAAGAAAATAATTAGAGGTCTTGAGGAAGCATATAAATCATTAGTTGAATATAAGAAGCAAAAGAATACTCCTTTAATTATCTCCAAAGATGGCGAAGTTGTAGAGATACAACCAAATGAAATACTACCCACAACAATATATAAAAGGCATTAAAACGCCTCTTATATTGGTCGTTACCCAACATAATTAAAGATGAAAGCAGACACGAAAACAAAAGAGTTGCAAATTGCCGACACACAGGCTAACGCTGAAATTTGCAACACATTTGTTTTGGCTGACACTCAAAATAATGAAATAAAATTGAAGAATAAAAAAATGATCCGTAAATTTGTAAGAATGACAAAAACGAAAATAATGACATAGAAAATTGAAAATATAAAAGAAATGAAGCGTTAGCTTTTATTCTTGACTCAGAAATCTCGCAAATTTTTTTACCGTACAAGAATAATAAGTAAACGCTCACGCTATGGCGTGGGCTTAACTTATTTGTACGGTGGGTTTCGCGAGAACCTCTGAGTCGAATATAGTTACAGTTCCACGCTTTTTTTATGTAATTTATTAACTGCTTTAGGGACTGAGGTAAGAAAGTATAATTTATTATGAAAACACTTAAAAATTTATTGCTGATAGCATTAATAATGCTTTCTTTCAATTTTGCGAAAAGTCAACCTGGAACATTGGATGGAAGTTTTGAAATTGAAGGATTTGGCTTAGGGTCTGGAGGTGTTGACGA
>CAZWGG010000951.1:0-2047 GCA_964633305.1 uncultured Bacteroidales bacterium | reverse complement strand
TGTTTTCTAATTTCTTATCGGGGTTAAATAACGAGTCTTCTAAAACCTTCTGGTATTGTTTAAATATTCTTTTTATAGAAGATATATTATAATATTCTTTATTGAATTCAACAGTACAGTTGATATGATTTTGATCAATGCCAAAACAAAAGATTGTATTAACTGTTAAATCATCAATATAGCGTCTATCGTGAATATTTTCAAATAGCACTGATATGTCAAAAAACGGAAAATCAGTATTTAAATCAACCTGCAAACCCAAATCATCTACCAGGGTCTCTATAGGATAATTTTGATGTTGACTTGCTTCAACAATAGAAATCCTAGTTAAGGTTATTAGTTCTCTAAATGTAATATCGTTCCTTATATTGCAGCGGATTGGCAAAAACGTATTGATATAATTACCTCTTTGAGCTTGTTTTTCTATTGGAATACCAATTATTAAATCATTTTTATTTACAACTTTTTTTAAGAAATGTAAAAAGCCTGCAACAAGTAATATAAATAACCTGGAATTGGAATTGTTCATTGCTAATACAAGCTTTTCAGAAAGCTTTGGAGAAAATGAAAATATTTCTTTACTTAAACTTCTTTTTCTGCCAACGCTATCATTATCTCTCCAAATAATTGATTTACTAAGGTTACCACTTAATTTCTCAATCCAGTAATCTCTTTCTTTAGAATATTGACCAGTACTAACGACTTTTTCAATCAAAAGATTTGATTCACTCATACTTGTTTATGATAAAATAATAATTAAATCCTAGTTGTGCGTATTTAAACCTAGGATTTTAATTCTTCTTTCTCCCCATCATTCTCATTAGTGGCAATAATATTAGTAATTTTGCCAATCAAGTCCATTTCTTCCTCCATAGAGAGGTTTTCTTCTTCAACCACATTTTTCAATTGACAATTGCCTTTGCATTTAGGGCAATTAATATTATACTCATCAAGAAGTACATTTCCTATTTCAGGATATTTTTTAATTAATTGTTTAATACCGACACGATTGTATTTTTCCATACTATATTTTTATTATAAATTAAATGAATCGTCTATATCAATAATTTCACTATTTGCAAATTGAATATTTAATTCACAAGGACTTAGATCAGTATCTTCAACGGCCACCATATCGGTAGGGGGCACAGCATTTTTGTGCAACTTTGTCCATCTGTAATCCGCTTCCCATACTTCATACGCCGAGTATGGATTAGGAATACCTATACTTTTGCAGTGGTTAATAAACCGGTGCATTCTTTCAAAAGCAACCTGCCTAAGAGGATCAATATCCAATTCCCATTCTTTAAATTTTAAATATTCAAAGGATTCTTCAGAATATAATAACTTTTTCTTACTGGCCCATTCATTATCTTTGTTTTGGCCACCAGCGTAAAAATACTGGAACACATTACATTCTGCCTGCCAAATATCATTTTTCAGTTCAGTTATTAAATCTAATGTCATCTGAAAATCTTCTTCTGTTTCTTCAGGATGCCCAATAACCCAATATGTTGTGGTTTTGATACCTGCAAAAGCTAAACTGGGTAAAGCTGCTTTTATTTGGTCGACACTTATTTTTTTGTTCATCAGGTCGAGTATTTTCTGGGAACCGCTTTCTACACCTATTCGTACCCTGTATAATCCACCGTTTCGCCATTTCAGCGTATTTTCTATTTTAGTACTTGCATTATCAATTCTGAAATAAGTATCATAAAAAAATGGCAAATTCTGTTTTGTTATCTCTTCCGATAAAGCATCAACTGTTGGGTTTAACAGAGAATCTGTCATGAAAAATAACTGTCTCCGGTGCTTTTTATACAATAAGTTCATTTCTTTAATAACAAGGTCCAAAGGTCTCTTTTTATACTTTCCCCAAAATTCAAATTCACTACAGAAACTGCATTTAAACGGGCAACTAATGGAACTTGTCCCTGCAAGATGAGAATACTTTCTCATATTGAAATCTGAATAATCTATCTTATAAAGCATTTCTTCATATTTATTATTCTCTGTTTTCATATCTTCTGTATATACTCTTGAATTA
>CAZWGG010000950.1:0-2055 GCA_964633305.1 uncultured Bacteroidales bacterium | reverse complement strand
TTTGACGTTTTCTTATCAAAGACTTTAAAAAATAGGAGTTTTCTGGCAGGCATTATTTAGCTTTATTCCTCATTTTGGTAATTTCATTGGAGGTTCGATACCTCTTATATTTGCCTTACTCACAGATGATTCGCCAGTATATGCTTTAAGAATTTTGATATTTATTTTCATCATTCACTTTTTTGAGAATAATATTTTAAGCCCGAATATAGTTGGAAATACGATAAGGATTAATCCTTTTTTCATCATACTAGGCCTTATTCTTATCTTCTAGGAACAAGAGGAACAAAGCAACATGCCCTTACTTTTGATAATATGAAAAAAAAAAATTTACAAAAAGAAAAAAATAGAAAAGACAATTTATGAAGAATCGATATGCTTTATTGTGTTTCGATGAAATTGAATTTGGTTTCTAAGATTGATTCATAATATTCACCTCTTTCCATTATATCATCATCACCTTCTTCGTAATACCAGTTTATAGTCATCTTATGACCTCTTTTTGAAATATCAACTAACGCTCTTAGTATATGCAAAATAGCTTTTGATGAACCACTATTAAAATATTCTAGCTCTATGTCCACAGTAGTTGATGCCGGAGGATATTGACAATAATAATACATCCATTCATAGAGGTCATCATAAAACTTATTAACATCTTCTGGTATGGACCTTCCGCTAATCCTTATCTTCCCATCGGTATTAAAGGATACTTCGGGTGTTTTTTTTGTGCTTTCAATCAGCAGATTGTCCATACTATATGTTATTTCCGTACTTTTTTTGATAGCAAAAAATATAAAATTAATATTTAGAACCTTAATGCGTTTTAATTCATGTAACAATAATAACAAAATTAATTAAGAAATAGTATAGTGATATTTGTAAAAAAAGAGTAATTCGTCACAAATAATTAACAATTTATCAAAATTTTATCATATACCCTATCAAGAGCTAATTCCTTTGGCTGAAAATTCTGATTATAGTACTCTTTTATGGTATTTTAATATAGAAAGTTAGATTTTTAACCGTGCAATTGGTGTTGTTTCCAGAGATGAAAATTGCTTTTGCAGATATTTGTAATAACCTGTAATAGCTATCATTGCAGCATTATCGGTAGAGTACTGAAATTCAGGAAAAAAAACATGCCAATTTTGTTTCTCACTTTCTTTAAGAATATAAGTACGAAGCATGGAATTGGCAGCAACACCCCCAGCAATTGCAATTTCTTTTATACCTGTTAATAGTGACGCTTTTACTAACTTTTCTGAAAGAATTTCTATAATTGATCGTTGAATGGATGCGCAGATATCATTTTTATGGGTTTTAATAAAATCTTTGTTATTTTTCAAATTGTCTCTTAAAAAGTACAGAAAAGATGTTTTTAACCCGCTAAAACTAAAATCAAGATTCTTTACCCTTGGCCGTCCAAATTCATATGCATACGGATTTCCATGTTTTGAAAGTTCATCAATTAACGGACCGCCCGGGTAAGGGATATCCATTATTTTAGCACATTTATCAAAAGCTTCTCCGGCGGCATCATCAATTGTTTGCCCAATAACCTTCATATCAAGATATTCTTTTACAATAACCAATTGGGTATGTCCACCCGAAACAAGTAAACATAAAAAAGGAAAGCGTGGCAAGATTTTTGTTTCATCTTTTCGACGAATGAAATGAGATAAAATATGTGCCTGAAGATGATTAACTTCAATAATAGGAATATTTCTTGCAAGGGCAAAACCTTTAGCGAAAGAAGTACCTACAAGCAAAGCCCCAATAAGTCCAGGGCCTCGGGTAAATGCAACAGCATTAATATCGTGCTTTGTTTTTCCGGCTTCTTTCAAGGCCATATCTACAACCGGGACAATATTTTGCTGGTGAGCACGCGAAGCCAATTCAGGAACAACACCCCCGTACTTTTTGTGTACTTCCTGGTTAGCAATTATGTTGGCTTGTATAAAACCATTCTCAATCACAGCAGCGGAAGTATCATCACAAGAAGATTCAATCCCCAAAATAGTGATACTCATTTGTATATAATTTAAACTTTTT
>CAZWGG010000949.1:0-2055 GCA_964633305.1 uncultured Bacteroidales bacterium | reverse complement strand
AATTACTACATTTAGTTGCATCAATAAATGCAACATCATTAACTAATGTAATTGCCTCCATAGGGCAAGAGTCAACACAAATACCGCAACCGGTACAGATATCAGGGTTTACTTTTGGTGTATCCATCATATTCAATTTTAAATTATACTTAAAAATATAAGTCTTTTTCCCCTTTCATAATTTTCTGGATTTTATCATTAAATTGTTGTGCCAGATGTCCATTTTTTAATTCTTCCTGTTTCGTTTCAATTGCCTTCCATCCCTTAATCTTAACGTCTTCTGATGCATAATCGACAAGATATTCAGCCAGGGTTAACATTGCATTGGGAGTGCAATAGTTGTGAATAAAGCCAGGCACCGATATTTCCATAAAATGTTCACCCGTACGGCCTAAACGATAACAGGCAGTGCAAAATGAAGGGATAAAACCTTCGTCCAGTAATTCTTCTATAATCTCATCCAGTGAACGGGAATCGCTGATAAAAAACTGCTCCCGGTTAAGGTTTTGATTTTCGTTAAGGTTTTGTGAATAAGCCCCTAATTCAAGCTTTGTGCCTCCATCAATTTGTGAGACCCCGTACTGCATCACTTCTTTTCTGACAATCGGTGACTCTCGGGCGGTTAGAATCATGCCTGTGTATGGTACAGCAAGCCTCAGTATGGCAACCAAACGACCAAAATCATAATCGCTTACCTGGTATTTTACAGGGATATATAAACTGGCGGCATCTTTAATGCGCGGAAACGAAATAGTATGCGGGCCTACATTATAGCAAGCCTCAAGATGATTGGCGTGGCGAACGAGACCTAATACCTCAAATCGCCAGTCGTAAAGGCCAAACAAGGCTCCTATACCTACATCGTCAATTCCTGCTTCCTGCGCCCTGTCTAATGAAACCAGCCGGTTTTCGAAATCCCTCTTTTTCCCTGCCAGATGATACTGCAAATAGGCATCGGGATGGTATGTTTCCTGAAATATCTGGTACGTGCCTATCCCGGACTGCTTCACTTTCTGAAACCCTTCAATATCAAGAGGGGCTGCATTTATATTTACCCTACGTATTTCCCCCCTGTCTTTTTTTGTTGTATAAACTGTCTTTACCGTTTGGGCAATAAAATCGGCAGAATATTCAGGATGTTCTCCAAATACCAATATTAGCCGTTTTTGCCCGTTATCTTCCAATGCCCGTACTTCATTTATAATTTCTTCATTTGAAAGGGTTTTTCTTACAGCCTCTTTATTATCGGTTCGAAAACCGCAATACCGGCAATTGTTTATACATTTGTTACCAATGTAAAGTGGGGCAAATAATACTATACGGTTGCCGTAAACCATTTCTTTTAACCGGAGCGCACCTTCCTTAATTTCACCAATTAATTCAGGGTCGTCTGCATTAACGAGAACGGCAGTTTCTTCCAGTGTTAATCTTTTCTTTTCAAGTGATTTTGAAATCACTTCTTTTACCCTGCTTTTCGTCGCGACCGTGTTTTTTATATATCCTAAAATTTCAGAAGGGTCAATAAATGGTTGCATTGGCCTGTCAGGTATGGTATATTTTTCGGGTGTAAATATCATGCTGTTTATTCTTGTAATTCTTTAATTTCAAACATATTGCCGCTTTTATCCCAGATAAAGTAAGTATCGCTAACAGGATTGTTTTTAACCAAGGCTTTATAACCCAGTTTAACAGTTTTGTTATAGATAATTTCAGCTTTCTTGTACGCAAGACATATATGTGAGAAAATCTTTTTTTCTTTTTTCGGGCTCAGGAAAATTTCAAGCAGCGTATCGTGATGTCCCATCATGTATACATCTACGGTTTCTTCTGTATTAAAAATCTGCCGGGTTATTTCCCCATTCACTGAAAATTTATGTTTCAGGCTGAAAAGCAATATGTTTTCATAGAAATTCTCGATTTCTTCTGAGTCGTTTATAGTTAATGCTATATGTTGTATCATTTTTTTGATGTGATAATTGAAAACACAAATTTAAGTGAACTTATGTTCATATTAAAATAATTTAGATTAATTTTGAATAAAAATTTTGCCATGAT
>CAZWGG010000948.1:0-2058 GCA_964633305.1 uncultured Bacteroidales bacterium | reverse complement strand
GTGCATCAATTGCAATTGGGGCCAAAGTTCCTATTGTTTTAACTTCACGTACAGATTCAGAGATATGCAAATTGCTTTCCATTGCGCTGGCAACCGTAACATAAATTTTGAATTGATAATGAATCTTATCCTTCATTACTATGATACACAAAATACTTGCAATTAATCCTGGTTCAACAACTACAAAAATTGCTATTTACCATAATAACAAACCCTTATTTCTAAAAGAAATAAGGCATAATGTAGAAGAGTTGAAGAAATTTAAAAAAATAAGCGATCAACTCAAGTTTAGAAAAGAAATTATTCTTAAAGAGTTAAAAGATTCTCACATAAATATTCACCATGTTGGGGCTATAGTTGGCCGTGGAGGTTTAGTCAGGCCTATTGAATCTGGAGTTTATAGAATTAATGAAAAGTTAAAAAAAGATTTAATGGATGGGGTACTTGGTGAACATGCAAGCAATCTTGGAGGATTAATTGCCGATGACATGGCTAATGATCTTCCCAATTGCAGTGCATATATTGCCGATCCTGTTGTAGTTGATGAGTTACAGGATGTTGCCCGGTTATCAGGTCACCCGAACTTTAAGAGACTTTCTATATTCCATGCTTTGAACCAGAAGGCCACTGCAAGATCCTACGCAAGGCTATTAAATAGAAAATACGAGGACCTTAACCTGGTTATTGCACATATGGGTGGAGGTATCTCAATAGGTGCCCATCAAAAGGGGCGTGTTATTGATGTAAACCAGGCGTTAAATGGCGAAGGTCCATTTTCTCCTGAACGTTCGGGGACACTCCCCGCAGGTGATTTAGTGAAATACTGTTTTACCAGTGGTCAATCGGAAAAAGAAATCAAAAAAATGATATGTGGTGAAGGAGGACTTGTAGCATATATGGGCACTAATAGTGCTTATGAAGTTGAACTTTTAGCGGAGGAAGGAGATAAAAAGGCTCGTTTAATACAGGATGCAATGTCATACCAGATTGGTAAAGAAATTGGGGCTATGTGCACCGTCCTTCACGGCGATATTGATGCCATAATACTTACCGGGGGAATCTCCCATAACCCTATGGTTGTAGAATACATAAAAAAGATGGTTTCATTTATTGCCCCTGTGGTAATTTATCCGGGCGAAGATGAAATGCATGCCCTTGCTATGAATGGGTTTATGGTACTAAAAGGACAGATAAAACCCAAAGAATATGATGAAAAAACAATGGTTAAAACCCATTTACTAAATAAAAAGAATTAACTAACTTATCCATTGTCTTCCTTTTTCCGATAGAGCTTTAAAGCACCATTGACCGGTAAAGTCTGGACATTACCTGTTTTTAAAACAGGTAACAATTAATGCACTAGTGCTTCCCAGTGAGATTATTGGGTGTGCCACCCTAATGGCTGGGGTAATTCTGACTCCTGACTAATTTTCAACCTGTAACATCAATTTCATGGATTTGACAATGAAACAGGGATTATTTTTCCCCGGATATATTTATGTCCGTTAAGTGCAAAATTAGAAATAAACTCAGCTATTTTTTTGGCTGTTAAAGGTGCTTTATAACCCGGAAAAGCTTCACTTAACATTTCAGTTTGCACTGCTCCCAAGGTAAGACAATTAAAATATATTTGTGAGCCGTTATACTCTTGTGATAAGCATTCTGTTATTGATGCAAGAGCAGCCTTGCTTGCACTGTAAAAAGATAATCCGGAATATTTTGCAGTACCTTGAAACCCTCCCATACTACCTATATTTACTATATGAGTTTCTGCTTGTTTCCCCATCATAGTAATAAGCTCATGTATAAGAAATACCGGACCGAAAAAATTCACATCAAACATTTTTTTTGCATCAATTACATTTAGTTCTTCAAATGGCTTATTTACTAGATATCCAGCATTGTTAATTAAAATATCAATATGTTTGAAATATTTTGAAACCATTTCCCGTAAAATACCAGGATTGTTAATGCAATTTAGCAGGTCGAAAGGAAATGGGATGACCTTGGAATTTGCATTTAGCTTATTACATTCTTTTTTAAGACTTTCTAATAACT
>CAZWGG010000947.1:0-2059 GCA_964633305.1 uncultured Bacteroidales bacterium | reverse complement strand
CCCTCATTTGAAGAAATATTACATAGACAAAAAGATGAAATTGATATTCCATACAATGAAAAAAGGAATGTTCCTGTTACCTATCCGAATGAACCGGATTTTAAGCTATTGTTTTATTTACAGCCAAACGATTTAGTTTATTTGCCAATAGATCAAGATGACAACCCCGACTTTCAAAATTTAACAAAAGAACAATACAACAGGATTTATAAGTTTGTCGATGGCAGTGGCACTACCGCTAATTTTGTTCCTATGAACTCAGCAACTGTAATTTATAATTTAAATGACGATAAAAAAAGAAAATCTTTTGCCAAAGAATATAATTTGGATTTTGATTCTCTAATTAAAAATGAATTTGGTTTAGGTAGTCCTCAATTAAAAAATCAGAATTCAATAGATATTAAAGCAATACAAATAAAATCAAAATGTAGGAAGTTAAAAGTTGATCGATTGGGGAATATAGCAAAGGTATATATAGACCATCTTGAAATATTTATTTAAAAATCAAAAGTGTCAGAAAATTAGAAGGGAGATAAGTTTCCTACGAGGGTTTCGAATCCTCGTAGGAGTAAAGATTGATTAATTTAATATTATATACCATGATAAAACGTACGATCTATTTTGGTAATCCCTGCCACCTGTGCAAAAAGAATGAACAATTGTTGTTTGAACCGGCAGGTGAAGGTGAGAGCAAAACCATACCCATTGAAGATATAGGCATGGTAGTGCTTGATAATATGCATATAACCATTAGCAACGCCCTTATCATGGCTTTAATGGAAAACAGTGCGGCCATGCTTACCACGAACTGGCAACATTTACCGGAAGGGCTTTTGTTACCTATGGCAGGGCACCATGCTTTTACAGAAAAGGTAAAACAACAAATGGAAGCATCTGAGCCTTTAAAAAAGAACCTGTGGCAGCAAACTGTGGCTGCTAAAATCAAGAACCAGGCAGCATTGCTCAACGTGCTGGGCACAGAAACCGAAAATATGCTTTATTGGACGTCGCAGGTGCGTAGCGGCGATCCTGATAATTACGAGGCTCGTGCAGCGGCCTATTATTGGGAAAATATATTTATGCAACCTGAAAAATTTAAACGGCACCGTTTTGGCGGGCCACCCAATAACCTGCTCAATTACGGCTATGCCATATTACGGGGTGTAATAGCCCGTTCGCTTGTAGGCAGCGGCATGGTGACCTTTACCGGTATTCACCACCGCAACAAGTACAACCCTTACTGCCTTGCAGATGATATAATGGAACCATACAGGCCTTATGTAGATAAAGTTGTGCTTGATATTTTATGTAAAGAAGACAATATTGAGGAACTTACCCCTGCACTAAAAAAAGAATTGCTGGTGATTCCTGCTATGGATATATCTATTGACGGGCAAAACAGTCCCCTTATGGTTGGTGCCCAGCGAACAACAGCCTCGGTAATGCAGTGCTTCGAAGGAGTAGCACGAAAAATTCTTTACCCTGTGTTGGAATTATAATATGAATTATTATAACCGGTTAAACCAATATCGTATTTTGTGGGTATTTGTTTTTTTTGATCTGCCTACTGAAACAAAAAAAGACCGTCGTGAATATACATTATTCCGGAAAAGGCTTATAAAAGACGGTTTTACCATGTTGCAATATAGTATTTACGTGCGTCATTGCAACAGCAGGGAAAATGCCGAAGTGCATATAAAAAGAGTAAAATCTTTTCTGCCGGAAAAAGGAGAGGTTATTATTTTTACCCTTACGGATAAACAATTCGGCATGATGGAATTTTTTCGAAGCGCCACAGAAGCTAAAAGACCTAAAACACCTCAACAACTTGAGCTTTTTTAACAAAAAAATATTTTCCGTGAAAGCCCAAATCGTATATTCTCACAAAAAATTAGAAGGACTAGAAATAAAAAAACCGCTCCCTTGTTAAGGGAAAGCGGTTATCCGACACAGTTTTTTTATCCTGTTTTCATATCTAAAAAGCTGAAAAACAAGCTGATCTTTGATTTTATACTGTGTCAAAGATCGTAAAATCTCAAAATGAAAGCAATTCACAACT
>CAZWGG010000946.1:0-2073 GCA_964633305.1 uncultured Bacteroidales bacterium | reverse complement strand
AAAAACAATTATATTATTTTTGAAAAAAGCTATCCCGTAGGGATTTAGTTCAACAGCCAATAAAAGTAAGCTGGGCGGAAGTACAAATTTGAAAATGAATACAAGTAACAAACATATTAACAGCTCGATAGATAGGTGGCTCCGAAAACCCAGCCTACTCTTATTGACGGACCGTTGGGCACAAGCGGCGATCCGTGCACAATGAAACTTAAACGATTAAATAACATGGCTACTAAATATTTTAAAATGAATGAATCATGAAAATGAAAGGTATTATTATAATATTCATTTGCATTATCTCAATGATTTCAGGTAAAGAGAATGTAAAAGAAAAAATGCAGACAGGAAAGTTTGAACCTAAATGGGAATCTTTAAAACAGTACGAAATACCTGAATGGTTTCGTGATGCCAAATTTGGTATCTGGGCACACTGGGGTCCCCAATGTCAACCCGAAGCAGGAGATTGGTATGCAAGACATATGTATTCTCAGGGGCATTGGCAATATAAATACCATTTGGAGCATTATGGTCATCCATCCGAGTTCGGTTTTAAAGATGTTATAAATGAATGGAAAGCAGAGAAGTGGAATCCTGAAAAATTAGTTTCTTTATATAAACGAGCTGGCGCAAAATACTTTTTTGCAATGGGGAACCATCATGATAATTTTGACTTGTGGGACAGTAAATATCAGGAATGGAATTCTGTCGCTATTGGTCCCCAAAAAGATATATTGGCAGGTTGGGCTAAAGCAGCAAAAAATAATAATCTTCTCTTTGGAGTGAGTATTCATTCAGCTCATGCTTGGAGGTGGTATGAGTCATCTCAGATGGCTGATAGCGAAGGAGAATATGCAGGCATTCCTTATGATGGAAAACTGACGAATGAAGATGGCAAAGGTAAATGGTGGGAAGGTCTAGATCCTCAAAATTTATATGCTCAAAAACACCTATTAAGTGTTGAGAGTGCCGATATTGGAAGCATTCATAAACAATGGAATTGGGAAAATGGTGCTACTCCTCCTTCAGAGGAATATTGCCTAAATTTTTATAATCGTACCGTAGACATGATTAATCAGTTCAATCCCGATTTAATTTATTTTGATGACACCGGATTACCTTTATGGCCTGTAAGTAATGTAGGACTTGAAATAGCTGCACATTATTATAACTCAAATATTAAACTACATGGCGGTAAACTGGAGGCTGTTCTTTTTGGTAAAATACTTACTGATGAACAAAAAGAATGTATGGTTTGGGATGTAGAGCGTGGTGCACCTGATAATATTCAGGTGAAACCATGGCAATCTTGCACATGTATTGGAGGTTGGCACTACGACCGTGGGATATACAACCGAGGTGGATACAAGTCAGCAAAAACAGTAATGCAATTATTGGTCGATATTGTCAGTAAAAATGGTAATCTTTTACTGAATATTCCTGTTCGTGGCGATGGGTCTATTGATGAAAAGGAATTAAAAGTTGTTGAGGATATTACAAAATGGATGGATATTAACAGCGAATGTATTTTCGAAACCCGTCCTTGGCAAATTTATGGTGAAGGACCAAAAGCAGAAAATGCAAATCCCATTAATGCACAGGGATTTAATGAAGGTAAAGGAGGACCTTACACTTCAAAAGATATCAGGTTTACCCAAAAAGGTGATGTTCTTTATGTTGTGGTCATGGAACTACCTATTAAAGGACAGGAGGTAATGATTAAATCATTGTCGACTAATAGCCAATATTATAGCAAAAAGTTTGATAAAGTCGAGATGCTCGGAGGGAATATTATTTCATATAAATTTGATAAAGAAGGATTAAGTATTACACTTCCTGATAAAATGGATTTAATTGCTCCTATTGTATTTAAAATCCAATAATATCAATATTTCTTAAGGTTATTGCCAATTAAAAAAATCCACAGAGACCTTGATGCAACAATGGATTGATAACAGTATAAATATGATAGAGAATAAAAACCGCCAGTGCCTAAAAAAAAAAAATATATAGGAATATGTGCGGTTTGCAAAACCCAGCGATTATTCCCGGTTGAACTACATCCTGGCCGAATTT
>CAZWGG010000945.1:0-2076 GCA_964633305.1 uncultured Bacteroidales bacterium | reverse complement strand
TGTTGAGCCACCGGAATATGGTATTCCTGGGCTGTATTTCCTTTCTCATCTCCTAAGCAAAGTATCATTAAACCCGGATTTTTTGGATGGTGCAGAATTTGACGCACCAGTCCTTCCATCATCTGGGTAGAAACAGGCTTTAAACTATCATTAACGGCAAATTCAACAATAACAAAATCAGGATTATGAGACAACAAGTCATATTTTACCCTAAAAGTACCGATATTGGATCCTGTTCCACCAATCCCGGTGTTAATAAAGTTAATTTTAGCCTTTGGAAAAGTAGTTTTCCACCATTCGGCCACCAAGTTTACCCAACGCGTATCTTCCGATGAGGCTGCATATCCCTGTGTAATTGAACCGCCTATAAACCCGAGGGTTATCTCCTCACCCCTGCGGGCTTTAGCCATTACGTTAAAAATTCTTGAAGTGTCGTATGAAGGGTTACCAAGTGAATGTTGCATTGCTGATAATTCTTGTTTCACAAAAAGTAACTGAAACAAAACAAATAGCAAGTGTAAATTAAATAATTCCTTCATCCTTTTGAAAAGAGAAAAGAACTAATATAATTCGTAAAATAATTTAATACCAGTAGTAATAAATATATGCATAATCCCCAGCCAGAGGAGCCTCTGCCCAAGTCACAACCCAGGCCACAGGAAGATGATTATGAGGTTCGTACCGGCTAATGTGATCAGGTGCCCAGCCATATAATGATGATGCAGTATGGGCAGCTGAAGTTTCAGTATTTTTTATAACGGCCCACCCATCGCCATAAACAAAATTACCTCCGGCATAAACTTCATGTGTATAATCAGTGATATTTCCATTTCTAAAAGCATAATAATAAAAATATACATGAAATGAATTAAAGTCAATTATGTCTGAATAACCATAATTAGGTCCCCATCCAGATTCAGAAAACCAATAGCCAAAACTTGAAATTGAAGTAGTAACAACAATACCTAAAAGAAAGAGTAATTTTTTCATGAGATTTAGAGTTTAAGATTAATAATAATTTAGAATTAGAATTATACCAGTTCTTTTCTTGTTTTAATCTGAATATCTTTATTGGGCATCATTAATCAACAGGATTTAAAAAACTTTCCTCTTGCCTGTTATAATAAAATAAATACTTCTTCCTATCAATTTTTACGGTTCTTATACCACTAATATCAATAATTTCCAATTTTCATTTAATGGAAATACACTGAATGTAAACAAATTTTCACTTATGATGCTAATTGTAAAATCCTTCTTTTATAATACCTAATATATGCAATTTCGAGTACATATAAATTTAAAAAAGAGAACTGGTAATAAATAAGATTTATTAATAATACCAAAAATAGTAGCAATAGGCATAGTCTCCATTTAAAGGAGCCCATATATGAGTAACTGCATAACTTACATGGACAGGATCAGTCCCAATTTCTTCATCAACATGTCGAGGTACCTTACCGTTAACTATCTCGCTTTTGTTAGCACCTCCTGCTTGGGCATGATCAACAAAAGTATCATTTCCATAGTAAACAAAAACAGCAAACGATTCTACCTTGTTCGTATAATCCGTAATACTTCCATTTCTTAATACATAAAACGTATACCATACATCATATGGGGCTCCGTCCACATCAGCAAAATCAACAACTTCATTATAATAAAAATCAGGTCCCCATCCTGATTCAGAAAACCAATAGCCAAAACTTGAAATTGAAGTAGTAACAACAATACCTAAAAGAAAGAGTAATTTTTTCATGAGATTTAGAGTTTAAGATTAATAATAAGTTAGAATAGTTACCAATCCTCTTTTTGTTTTTACGATTATTTTTATGCTTTCTATTCAAAAAACATCAACCGTTCATTCATTATCGCACAAAAAACATGATTGTAAATGGATTATATGTTGGTGTTTATTGTTATAAAATGAAATTTAATAGTATGTAATATTATGTTTGTGCTAAAATACAATCGATTGTTTAGAAAAAAAAATGTTTTACTTTTTCTTTTAGTTTTAAATTCAAAAAATAAAGTGATATGTTTAAGTTCAATAGCCCATTTTTACCTAAAATCAGG
>CAZWGG010000944.1:0-2078 GCA_964633305.1 uncultured Bacteroidales bacterium | reverse complement strand
GTGGGCGTCGGCGGGTTTTTCTTCGTGGTTTGGTGGTGGGGCGGGGTGGGTGTGTGTTCGGTCTTTGGTTGCCTGCGCGGTGGGTCCTAAATCAACAGGATTTTGCTGTGAAAGAGATTTTATATCAGTATTACCAAGCCAGGCAAAAAGAATATCTATCATATCTTTATACCACAGAAGTGTATAAAGATTTTTGTAATCATGCAAGAATATTTATACTAATTAATCTATTTTTTCTTGTTTTTTTATTATTAATAAATTATACGGCAAAAAAACCCTCTTAATAGATTGTTTTTTGAATAAAAACAAGCAAAGTGATTCTGGTACACTTTTTGCTTTTATATTTATATGAGTAGAAGGAGCTTTATAAACGGAAATGTATACAGGATTGAATATGAAGATAATTATAGAAATACTACATCCAGGAAGATCCGTATTATTTCTTCTTATACTTCACGATATGGGAAAGATTATATTGTTGCTTTTTGCTATAAGCGGAATGAAAAAAGAACTTTCAGAGCAGACAGGGTAATCTCCAAAGAAATTGTAGAAAATAAGACCTTATCACAATCAAAATATAATAATCCGAAAACTGTTACTCCAGTCTCAAGCTATACAAATTATTCACCCTCTTATAATAAAATAGAAGAACCAAAGAATACGCCAGTAAAACAACACTCTTATAATTATTCCGATAATAAAAAACCAAAGTATAGACCAGGCTTTTTTGAAACAATAAAATCTCTTTTTTGGAAAGCTGTTTTCGCTGTAGTAATGTTTACTATCTTCTCTCCTTTTATTTCAAAATATATAGATCTATCTTCTTATGAATATAAACCGCCTGTTGATATAAGCTCTTATACTTTTCCTAAAACAAATAGTTCAATTTATTATGAGAAACCAAAAACACAAACCATATCATATACAAAGCCAAAGACAATAATTAATAAGGAAAAACCTATTGTAAAGGATACTATAATAAAAATAGAAACATATCGGGGTACACAAATATCTACAATTCAATCACAGAATGGGAAAAAGTATCAGGTACAAGGATATAATACAAATTTTGTTTCCTACAATCAGGCTGTTGCTTTCATCAACAATAATCAATTTGAAGCAGCAACTGGGATCAGTTATAAAGAACTGAATAATATGTATTCTGATGCTGATTCCAATAATGATTTTAGTCTATCGTGGCATGAGATAAAAACTTTCCAGAGTAATTTAGTTAAAAAGTATCAATATAAAAATAATGATATTGCTTTACGCCCAGATGAATTTATTGCACAAGGCGGTGGTGATTGTGAAGATTGGTCTTTGATTACATGTGGATTGCTTCGTTATTGGGGTATAGCAAGTTATGTTGGTAGATTGTCTGCTCCAAATGGAGATTCTGCTCATGCAATCTGTCTGGTTTATCAAAGCATAAAACCGACAAACGGTTTATATTTCTATATTTCTTCGGATGCTACTTATTATGGTTTCAAAATATCGGCTGGTTACTATATTCCTATAGATTATGAAAATGTTAAAGATTTAAGTAATGCTGTTGATGATAGTTGGGAGCTTGAGACCATATATTATCCAGAAGATATATATGGGAAAGTGATGTGATATATTTTAATCAATTTTTTATTTTTCTATTCCAAATAATTTTTTTTAATTTATTAACAAAATTGCGGATAGCTTCCTTTCGTTCCATCTTCCTTACTCGTTTACGGATTTGCTTGTTAGAGACCCCAAAGTAAGAAAGCTCCCATAATATATAACCCAACACCTGTGACCAATCTTTTTGGAGACGGTTAAATCCAACATCACCTATCACAATTTCCAGGTCAATAACATCCCTCCAGTCTACTAAAACCAGTCCATATTTACTATCTTCTTCATCTGGTACATATAGATAGACATCAAAAGGCTTGTAATCATCTCTATTATCATTCTCTTTGTAATAATCCAGTTTTATTACCCCCTTTTGAGAGCTTCGTTTTAATTGCAATAGTTCATCAATCATTTTTCCAAATTTTCCTGTTTGAAGAAAAAACATGCGGGCTACCGAATCAATGAAATAGAAC
>CAZWGG010000943.1:0-2078 GCA_964633305.1 uncultured Bacteroidales bacterium | reverse complement strand
GGAAATTCTGACCGAATAGCAGGATTGAAACAGTACTACTAACCCAATAAAAAGGACAGATTTAATACATAATATCGTAGAAATGTTTGGTATATATTTCCTTTTCATGAATTTAGGTATTAAAGTGATATTATTATAAACAGTTACTTATCGTTCTTGTTCATAAATTATCATCACGAAAATTCGAAAATTCAACTATTTTCTGTTAACAGATTAGCAATGGAAACAATTTTCAATCAAATCCTGTACTAAATGGATGATATTTTTGAAAAATTAGAATAGGTTTGTCTTGTCCAACAGCTATGCTTGCTCACAATAAATAAATAGGGATAGACTCAGTACCAACGAAATCTTCATAAAATGAATTTGTTGAGGCTAAAAAGCAAAAATTTCTCGCTAAGGCGCAAAGACGCTAAGAAGTAATAATATAATAATTAACTCTTTACGACTTCGCGAGCAGTCTTCATTTTCTGACTTTCATCTGTCTTTTAGGATTAATTGCTATTTGATATATTATGGTATTATAAAATCAATCAATGTATTTACTGTAACATTACCTTTTTCCGGTACGGTAATGACGTTATTCAGATCAGAGCTCATATAGTCCCCGCGTTTGTGTTTTTTGTCCTTATTTACATCATTATAAGAATATAAATAGTACTTGCCGGGGTGAACGTTTTTAATCGTATAGCTTTCTGTTCCTATTGGAAGATATACATACTTAGAAAAGTATTTTAAATTTTCCTTTTTATATTTTAGTCCGTCAAATAATGATTCGGTTGTTAATAATAAAAACAATTCATGATCTTTTTTGGTCTTCAAATCTTCACTAATGGAGATATTTACTGTAACACTTCCAACATAAGGTTGAGAAGATGAGTTATATGGGTCGTTTTCAAATGAAAAATAGATACTTTCGCTCATATTCTTAAAAACATTTGAAAAATCTTTTATCATGACTGGTTGGGGGTAATTTAAATGTACAATTGCATCATACGCAGCCTTTCGGTCACCTAGTTTGGCTTTCCATCTGCTGTGGAGTTTCAATTGTTTTTCTGTATTAAATTTGTTGGTGTATACCTCCATAAGAAGTTCATCTTCCTTAAAGGTAAATTCCGTATATGCACGTTTGGTGTGGTTTTGAAAATCACTGAAACGGTAATAGCCTGAATTTTCATTAACCGAATCAATTACCTCATAGGTTACACAACATTTTTTGTCAAAGCATCCTTCTGTTCGCATCGCAACCTTTAGCTGTTGCTCATGCTTCACAATAAAAAAACTAATATTATTTATCGTTTGTGAATCGAGCATTGAAAATTGCGATACTTGTCCGGCTGAAACCGGCCTAAAATCAACATACCATACAGGAAAGCTTCCTGCCGGTGTAGATGAAGTAACCGGGCCATGCCACAAACCGGGGATTTTATTTAAAATACCATAACCTAATACTTCATTAGTTTCGTTGTTATTTGTTTTAGTTTCAGCAACTGTGAATTGCATCAATAAAACACCAGTTACAGTTAAGTTTATTAAGGCAATTTTTGCCTTTTTTCTAATTATATAATTATTCTCCAATAATTTTTTGATTTTAGCTTTTTGTTAAAGCAATTGTAATGAGAACTTATTTTCTGAATTTGGATTAGTATTATTAAAGTTAGTCATTTTTTTATTATCAATCTACAATAAAAATTGACTTGAAAAATTTGTTTCTCCGGATTATGATGGATTGCACATGTTACTACCCCAATGTAAGGATAAACTAAAAACCCATTGTATAAAAACCTGTCCTTTCAAAAACAAGAAAGGACAGATAAGGATTATTCTCCCATCTGTCCTCTATTCGATTAATAATTACTAAATGTTTACCTATTGCTTAACAAAATGAACAGTTGAAATATCGTCGTCATATTCAACTTTAAGTAAATATAAGCCTGGGTTCAGATCGCTTATATTTAAGTTAGTGATATCATCCTGAATATTAAACGAGTTGATTAGCAAACCTGAAGCATTATAAATATAGGCTTTTGCACCATCTTCAACAGCTTTTTGGATTGTGGGAATGGCTGATCTAATTC
>CAZWGG010000942.1:0-2089 GCA_964633305.1 uncultured Bacteroidales bacterium | reverse complement strand
TTCAAGGCAAGAATAACGCAGTATTTGGCGTTTTCTTGCAAAGACTAATTAGTTTTTTACAACTTCTATATTATATAGTTTAATTTTATTGTACAAAGTTTTACGGTCGATATTTAGCATTTGTGCAGCTTTCGATTTATTGAAATTCGTTTTAATAAGTGCATTTGAAATTATTTCTTTTTCGGTAACAAGCGTTGCTTGTTTTAATTCAGGAATATTATTATTGAAAATATTTCCAGTATTTCGTCTAGTGCTATTCTGCATCCTATTAAACCTGATTTCGTCGGGCAAAACATTGGGTGTAATAGTATTTGTTTGTGATAATAGTACTGCCCGGTTAAGTACGTTATGAAGTTCACGTATATTTCCAAACCAATTATATTGAAAAAATAATTTTTTTACATCGTCATCAATATCTACTACATTCTTATTAAATGTTTTATTTGCTTTTTTTATAAAAAACTCTGTAAATTCCATAATATCTTCTCCACGTTGTCGTAATGGAGGAATATAAATTTTGAATTCATTCAGACGATGATATAAATCTTCCCTGAATTCATTGGCTTGCACCTGCTTTAATAAATCTTCATTACTTGCCGTGATTATCCGTACATCAACTTTTATTAATTTGTTATCTCCAACCCTGTTTATCAATCGTTCCTGGAGAGCTCTTAACAGTTTAACCTGGTTTTCATAAGGAAGATTGCTTACTTCATCTAAAAATAACGTTCCTCCTTTAGCCTGTTCAAAATATCCCTTTTTATCGCTTATAGCCCCGGTAAATGCTCCCTTAATATGTCCGAATAATTCGCTGTTTGCCAATTCTTTCGGAATTGCCCCGCAATCTACTGCAATAAATGGTTTCTTATTGCGATTACTGGAATAATGTATTGCCCTGGCAATATATTCTTTCCCCGAACCCGTTTCTCCTTCAATCAACACGGTTAAATCTGTAGAAGACACAATATTAACGTGTTGCATTGCATCTTGTATTTGTTTACTTTTTCCTGTAACAAAATTTTTCTCAAAAGTAGTACCTGTCTCTTTTTCTTCTTTAATTTCAATGGCCCTTTTTATTAACTGCAATATCTCCTCCGGATGTATCGGCTTGGTAACATAATCAAAAGCACCCGATTTAATTAGCTTTACAGCCATCTTCACTTCAGCGTAGGCTGTCATTATAATAACCTGTAATAAAGGTTTTTCGGCTTTTATTTGTTGAAGTATTTTAAAACCATCTGTATCGGGAAGTCGAAAATCACATAAAACAAGATCAAAATCTTTTTTTTCAATGAGTTTAATTCCATTAATCCCGGAAGATGTACCTTCTGTTTCATATCCATTTTGTTTCAAATAATTTACTAACAGTTTGCAGATGTATGTATCATCATCAATAACCAAGATTTTTTTCATAATGAAGACCTTTAGAGTCGATACTAGTTTTAGGTTATAAACAGACTTTTTATACAAAAAGTTGATTGCCTAACAAATGTACAACAAATTTCCTTATAAACTTGTTAAAACCAAGAGTTAATGAAATATTTCTCAATTGATTAGGTATTGAAATAGATAAGTCCGGCATTGATATTATTATCCTGTATTTCCTTTTTTATATCTTCTTTTAAATAATCGGGAACAACCAGGTAAAGATTACCGTTGTTTTTCTTTGCATACAGCGATAATAAACGCCACTTTTCAGTTGCCATTTTTTTATCTAATTCAATTTCATAAACGTGTGTCTTTTCCTTAAAAGAAATTGCTATATCAGGGATATACCCATTGTTTTCTCCTTTTATAGAAATTTTGCTTGGCATGTCATATTCCTTAATATGTTTTGCTTTTATGACCTCAGGCTTAGTTTCATCTTGAATTTTTGAGATTACAGCCCTTGCTACCATTGTCTTATCAATTATTCTTTTCCGATTCATAATTCAAAGATTTTAAGTTAATAATATTCATTAGTTTCGTGAGATCATATAATAATCCTGGTAATTTTTTATTATTCCTAATTCCATCTGTTTATATTTTAATTTCTAAATGTCAGATGGAACCGCATGATTAAAATAACTTAGCGTAGCGATCTCACGAA
>CAZWGG010000941.1:0-2092 GCA_964633305.1 uncultured Bacteroidales bacterium | reverse complement strand
CCTCTTGAACGGGCTTTCAATGGTAAAATATGACCAGGTCGTCCAAGGTCTTCCGGTCTGGTAGCCGGATCAACCAGGGATTTAATTGTTTTTGCCCTGTCACTTGCAGATATTCCAGTTGTACAGCCATGCCCGAGCAAATCAACGGTAACTGTAAATGGAGTTCCGTGAAAAGATGTATTATTACCTACCATAAGGTCCAGTTCAAGTTCTTCACATCGTTCTTCCGGCAGGGGGACACAAATTAACCCTCTACCATATGTGGCCATAAAATTGACAATTTCATGGGTAATTAATTCAGCAGCACATATGAAATCACCTTCATTTTCCCGGTCTTCATCATCCACAACAATCACTACCCTACCTGCCCGTATGTCTTCTATAGCTTCTTCAATTGTATTAAGTTGATATCTCTCCTTTTGCTGTAGTGTTGTCATCATAAAAATTTTATATTAAAATATACTGCAAATGTAAAAACTGTTTATAAAAATCCCTAGAAAAAGAGATTTTTACATAGCCTGTAAAATAAACTCGTTAGTTTTAAAGTCGGGCCCTCTTAGTCTTTTCCCATAGTGCAGTATGTTTACCTTCCAAGTACCTTATCATGCCCAGAATTATTGAATAATTCATGATAAAAAGGTAATATGGTACGAAAAGCAATTTGAAACGAATTTGTAAATTCCTTACTAGTAATCCAATCAGAACCAATATATAAAAAAGAATTTGTGATAAAAGAGTAATTTTGTATACTAAGTAATTTTCAGATAATCCAAAAACAATCATTAGGTTTGTTACAAAAACCACCAAAAATGAGATAGGCATAAGTGTCCATCTAATAACTTTATGCGAAAAAAATTGAAATGATAATATCCCATATTTAAAAATGTTTAGCATTTCAATCATCCGAAACAAAGTTTGAAAACCTCCGCTAGCTATTCTTATTTTTCGTTTTAGTTCCTCTTTAATAGATAAGGAGGCGCTTTCGCATGCGTAAGCCTGTGGTTCATATTTTATTTTGTAACCTTTCTTAGCTATAACCAATGATATAGCAAAATCATCAAGAATAGTATCTTCTTTTATCTTCTCATACAAGTCGGTACGTAATGCAAATAGCTCTCCGGCAGCTCCTACTGTTGAATGTAAATCCGATTCCAGTTTTTTAACAAGTGATTCATATTTCCAGTAAATATTTTCACCTGCACTTACTGCTTTCTCTTTACTCTTCACATAAATTCTTTTTTCCCCCGCAACACACCCTACTTTAGTGTCTTGAAAAGATTTTACAATTTCATTTACTGCATTCTTATTCAGATCGGTATTTGCATCTGAAAAAATTACAATAGGAGTTTTAATAAATTTAATACTTCTATTCATAGCATTTATTTTACCTTTTCGCTCTTTTTCATGATACACTTTAACCTTTTTATATTTTTGTAATATTTCTTCAGAGCCATCATCAGATCCGTCGGTAACCCAAATTAAATGGAGTTTATCAGGGGGGTAATCAATTTGAAGTGAATTATTTACTTTTCTTTCAATGCAGTTTTTTTCGTTATAAGAGGGAACCAAAAGTGATACCTCAGGTTTATAAATATTATTATATTCAATTTTTTGTTTATTATTTTTTTTCACAAGAATAAGAAGAAATAGTATTAATACATACACTAAGTATGTATAAATTATTATTCCAAGACAAATCCAAAATATATATTTAGTGACCATTATATATGTTCTTTATAGAACTTTATCAGTTTTCTGACCACGATTTTATTGTTAAAATTTTGTTTAACAAAATTTTGTGCATTTTTAACAATTTGCAAATAATAGTTTTTATTATTTAATAATTTAATTATTCCATCAACAAAATCTTCTGCACGGTCAGCAATTATTATATTTTCTCCATGTTTAACATCAAGTCCTTCAGCACCAATGGTCGTAGTTATTACTGCTTTACCTTTATACATCGCCTCAACAATTTTCACCCTCATGCCACTTCCTGAAAATAAAGGAACAACCATAATTGCTTTTGCTTTCATAAATGTATATGCATCATCGACCTCTCCCAAATAATAAATTTTATGATTTTGAAATA
>CAZWGG010000940.1:0-2097 GCA_964633305.1 uncultured Bacteroidales bacterium | reverse complement strand
TGATGCATATGGGACTGGATGCCCATGTGGTGTATGATACCACCTGTCCGAAAACTAAGTTTTTGTTCAGATTTCACTGACAACCTACCGCTTGTCCTTATGGGAAAAACCACTATTTCTTCCGTTAGTTTTTGAACTTTAATGTTTAGGACATTATCCTGTTTGGTAGCATCTTTATGATTCTTATTGCATGCAATAAGCAAAGGAATTAAACCAGCTAAAAGTATTAAGTTATATTTCAAGGTTTTCATAGTTATATTTTATATTTAAATCTTGAACAGATCATTTAGTAAAATCATAAATTCCTGTTACACGTTCATATTCAGCATAAGTGATTAAATAAGTGTATTTTGCTATGATGTAATTTTCCTGGGCATTGGTCATTACAGTCCGTGCATCAATATATTCTATAAGGCTTGCTTGTCCCTGATTATATTTTTTCTCTATAATATGGAAGGCTTTTCGGGTTGTTTCAACTTGTAGCTTAGAAGTCTGAATTGATTTTTCTGATGCTTGTAAGGCATACCAGGCATCTGTTATTTCAAGTTTAATAGCTAATTGGAGTTCTGTATATTTTTTTTCAGTGATTTGTTGTTCAAGCTTTGCTTGTTGGATTTTGGCATTGTTTTGCATACCCTTAAACAGGTCCCATCGTAATACCAATGAAGCCAAAAGAAAATCATCTTTGCCGGTAAAGCTGTAATTTGTTCCCTGAAAGCCATAATCAACAGCACCAAGCAGGGTTGGAAATTTTCCTGCCTTATTAAATTTGTAATTATTGTAAGCCGCACTCGAATAACTTTCCAGCATAGATAATTCCTCGCGTGTGTTT
Organism: uncultured Bacteroidales bacterium; assembly: GCA_964633305.1. Lineage (GTDB taxonomy): Bacteria > Bacteroidota > Bacteroidia > Bacteroidales > UBA10428 > CAZWGG01. The sequence goes on along the minus strand of CAZWGG010000940.1, from coordinate 1,265 downwards.
AATGCATTATCTTTCAATTTATCAAGCGATCCTGCAGGCTGAGGAATTATAGAATTTGTATCTGCTTTTATTTCACTATCAAAAGGCCTATTCAGTAAAAAATTAAAATACGAAGCTGCTGACTGTTCCATCCGGATGGCTTCGGCTTTACGTTGGTCGAGCTTACTAAGTTCTGTTTCGGAGCGGTATATATAGTCAATAGTAACTTTATCATTTGCAAACAGTTTTTCATTAACTCTTTTATTCTCTTCAAGTAATTTACGTGTATTATTAAGAAGGATGTTAAGTTGCTTTGTTTTCAGATAATTGAAATAGGCTGTTTTTATTTCAGCTACCAGGTATCTTTTATAAATTCCTGCATCGGCATATTTTGCTTGTGCCAAATCAGCTTTTATCTTATAGTTGTAATGAATTGTCGGATTGAAAATAGGTTGTACTACCTTCAACTTGGTTTCATGCTCAGTTGGTCGGTAGAAATTAAATTCTTCATTTTCAACATTAGGAAACTGGTTACTCCCGGTAAGTGAATTTAATGTTGAATATACCGGGTTCAATAAATCCCCTACAGGAAATTCAATTGTCCTGCCTCCCTGGGCAACTGTATACCTTGCATTTAAACTAACAGTCGGGTAAAATAATCCACGGGCTTCCCTAAGTTTTTCAATGCTTTCCTCATACGAATCTTGTTTTTGCTGGAGAGCAAGGTTGCTTGTTAATCCTTGATTAATATAATCATCAAGCAAATCGCTTTGTCCTGATATTTTCAAATTCAAAAACAATAAAAGAACAAAGGTTACTTTTATTATATCATTCTTTTTTCTTGATTCCATTATGAAGAATTTCAAAATGTGATTCAATAATATCATTTTCTGAAACATTTTTTAAATCATCATGATATTGTTTAGCTTTTGCCAATTTTAATATACCTGTTGTCTGGCTCCATAAAGCATGTGCCAATACTTCAGGTTTTATGTCTGAACGAATAGAGCCATCATTTACACCTTTCTTCAGCATTGTAACAAAAAAAGACATGGGATCGTCTTCTTGACTACACAATTTCTCATATAATTCATGGTTAATGTTGTAGTCTTCACTTCCCTCAAAATGGAGCAAAGTTTTGAAATAGTCGCTGTGTTCTTTTGAAAACTTAACATACGCCCATCCTATTTCTATTATATTCTCTAAGGTACTTCTCTTAGTATCAATCACTCTATTAAACATATCTCGTAAAATTTTCATTGCCCTAAGATCAATGGCAAACAAAA
>CAZWGG010000939.1:0-2098 GCA_964633305.1 uncultured Bacteroidales bacterium | reverse complement strand
ATACTATGGAAACAGAAAGATATATTAATAAAAATCAATTCGATAAAGTTGAGGGGTGGATAAATAGATGCAGACAAAGAGGTTATTTGCCTATTGATTTTGTAGCGGAGGATTCTTCACGTGAATTTATTGGTGTAGAGAATTTAGATGTAATGTCTTATGAAAATCATATTAAAAGATGGGTGAAAGCAATGTACGATATTCCTGATTATTATGATCCTAATTGGTGGGAAGGAGAAGAATATTATATACAAATGATTGTTGAAAAAGTAGACCTTGTAACTTTATCGAAACCAATTTTAAAAAAATATCATATTCCTATTGCTAATACAAAGGGTTGGAGTAGTATGCTTCAAAGGGCTCAATATGCTCGGCGTTTTAAAGAGGCTGAAAATATGGGTTTACAGTGTGTATTATTATATTTTGGTGATCATGATCCCGATGGATTAAGAATAGCTGATAATATCAGGAAAAATCTTTTTGATTTACAATATGTATTATGGGACGATGATTTTGAAGGATATAATCCTAAATATTTAATTATTGATAGAATAGGATTGACTTATGATTTTATTCAGGAAAATAAATTAACATGGATTGATAATTTAATTACAGGGAGTGGGAGGAATTTGGCTTCTCCTGGACATAGAAATTATTCTTTGCCTTATATTCAAGATTATTTACGGAATATAGGGGAAAGAAAATGTGAAGCAAATGCATGCGTAACTATTCCAGAAGAGACAAGATATTATATTGAACAACAGGTCCAAAAGTATTATGGAGAAGATTCAGAAGATAGATTTGTGGAAAAAAAAGAAAGAGCTGAAAGAGAAATAAGAGAAGTTATGGAGAAAAAAGGAATAATAGATTTGATTGAAAAAGCTATTGATATATTATAGGAGAAAGAAATGAAATTATTAGTAACAGTTTTAATAATCATTTTTATAGTATTTTTATTATTTGGAATCATAGCATCAATTATCTGGGGATATAGAAAAAAATATCACTATAGATGGAGTGTTCTAAAAGAAATAGGAAATGATAAAGGTTATTATAAGATGATTAGTAAAATACAATCTTTTAATTATCCTACACCTTATTATAGTTTGGAGGGGAAACTTTTAGGTTATGAAGAATCTGATGAAATCTATAGAAAACGTATAATGGATGAGATCAAAAATCAAGGGGGTGTAAAATAATGAAAAAGCGTTATAAAGTAACAGCAACTCATACATGGGAAATAGAATTTGATGTGGATTTAGATAATCCAGAAACAAAAGATATATTGAAAAGTTATAATGAATGTATATCAAAAGGATCGGATATAGAAGATGTTTTGAAACAATTGGTATTCGGTTATTTTGCTAGAGGATGGGGTTTTGTAGAAGGTATTGGAAATATATCTGAAGTAGAGGAGAAAAAAGCTATAGTGGTTATTAAGAATGAAGAGGATAGTGATTATGAAATAGAGGAGGTAAAATAATGAACCAAATTAAAATTAAAAGAAAAGGTATTCAGGGGTGGGGGTCTGTTTATTATAAGACATGGAATAAATTTCATCCAGGGGATTTAATTAAAAAAGGGGATGGGTTTGTGATTCATCATAAAGACGGTAATCCAAATAATAATGATATTTCTAATTTAGAAAAAATGTTAGATAAGGACCATAAAAAATATCATTCTTATAAATATAGACACCCTAATTGGGGAAAGAAGTTTTCAATAGATTTGAGAAAAAAGTTATCCGATTCTCATAAAGGTCAGAAAGCTTGGAATAAAGATTTGAAAGGTATATGGGATAAGGATAGTTTGGAATCGAATCGTAAAAAAGCTATAGAGAGGCATAAAGAAGGCAAGTATAAAAATTTATATAGTATTAAATATAAATGTCCTTATTGTGGAATGGAATATATAATTTCTTTATATAAAAGATGGCATGGGGATAAATGTAAAAGGAGAGGATTATGAAATTATTAATTTCTGCCGATTGGCATTTGACGGAGGAAAAACCCAGGTGCCGTCTGGATAAAGATTGGATAGACACCCAAAAAAAAATAATATCTTGGGTGTATGTTTTGGCAGAAGAAGAAAAAGCTCA
>CAZWGG010000938.1:0-2098 GCA_964633305.1 uncultured Bacteroidales bacterium | reverse complement strand
ATATCTTAAAATATTTTAATCTTTCTTTTTCTTTAAATCGAAAGATTTAAATACCGGTATACCTAGATATACAAAAATATATAAAAGCATACTTAGGTATACCTAATGAATGAAATTACAACTATAAAGCCTGAAAAGCCTGATTATTCAAAAGCTGCAAATTTTGCGGTTAAACCTATAACAAAAAAAGTTATTCCAAATAATCCATTATTGAATGAGTTAATAAGTTTTGTTTATTCTATAAATAATAATTCAAAAATACTTACCACTCCTGAAGATAGTTTTAAATCTCTCTATCTGGCCGAAAAAATTATGGAAAAACTCAATAAAAAACAAACAGCTTGATATAATTGTAACAATATCTTAACATAACGGTATAATCGATCAAATCATTTTATTCTATATTTGTTTTTTTATAGGCCCCTTTGGGTAAAATACGAATATGAGGTAATATCAGTATTATTCTGAATGAACAAGAAACTTCAATTAATTAAATACCTGACTTCAGATTATCTTTCGGCTGCAATAAGTTGGACAGGTTTTTACTTTTTTAGAAAACTGGTTGTTGAATCTCAAAAATTTGGCCATCAGGTTTTTCTTGAGTTAAACTCAAAATTCTTTTTAAGATTAGCAATTATTCCTGTTTTTTGGTTAATTATTTACTATATATCAGGTTATTACGGGGACGTTTTCAGAAAATCAAGACTTGCTGAACTTTGGCAAACCTTCTCTAATACTCTCATAGGTGTTATAATACTTTTTTTTGTGTTAATTCTTGATGATACCATACAAACCTACTCAAATTACTATTTATTTTTTCTTGTATTATTTTCAATGCATTTTATGTTAACCTATATTCCTCGTTTACTTATTACAACGCGTACAACACATAAAATTCATCGACGTATTATTGGCTTCAATACTATATTGATCGGGAGTAATGGAAAAGCAGTTGAAGTTTATGAAGATATAGAAAACCAACCAAGAAGCAATGGAAATAAATTTATAGGCTTTGTTAATGTAAACGATAAGTCTGACTTTCTCCTTGAAAGATATTTGCCATATCTTGGCTCCTTAGATGAAATAAGAAAAATAATTGATGATAAAAAAGTTGACGAGGTAATAATAGCTATTGAATCTTCCGAACATGACCGGATTGGAAATATTATTAATAAACTAATTGACACCAATGTTGTTATTTATGCAATCCCCAGCATGTATGATATTCTTACAGGTAGAGTTAGTATGTCTGCCATTCTTGGTATCCCGCTTATACAGATCTCACATAAAATACTACCTGCTTTTCAAGAAAATATCAAACATTTTTTTGATTTAGTTATTTCATTATTTTTCTTACTAATTCTTTCTCCTTTAATCCTATTTTTGATGATAGGAGTAAAACTATCTTCAAAAGGACCAATATTTTATAGTCATGAAAGAATAGGAAGATATGGCAAACCATTTACAATATATAAATTTCGGTCTATGTATGTTGATGCAGAAAAAAGCGGCCCGGAATTATCTTCAAAAAATGATCCGAGAATCACTAAGTTTGGCCGTTTTATGAGAAGAGCGCGGCTTGATGAGATACCCAATTTTTTCAATGTGCTGAAAGGAGATATGTCTCTTGTAGGCCCTCGACCAGAAAGAAAATATTTTATTGATCTTATCACTAAGAAAGCACCTCACTATGCCCATCTTTTAAAAGTAAAGCCTGGTATTACTTCTTGGGGGCAGGTTAAATTCGGATACGCGGAAAATGTGGATCAGATGATAAAAAGATTAAAATATGACCTGATTTACCTGGATAATATATCACTGTATGTTGATCTAAAAATCATCATTTATACTCTACGTACTATTATTAGGGGAAAAGGAGTTTAAAAACAGAATTAAGAATTTCTAAAATAGCTTTCAGATAAAACAATATATTCAGGTCTTTCCTTTTTCAATATACTTTCATAAAATAGAACTTCATTAGCAATAAAAAACTGAAATTCAAAATTTCTATAATCATTAATCAATTGGTTAAGTACCTGTTTATTTTTTAAAAACTTTATTCTTCCTATAGTAAGGTGGGGGGTAAAAATCCTTTTCT
>CAZWGG010000937.1:0-2099 GCA_964633305.1 uncultured Bacteroidales bacterium | reverse complement strand
CTCTGTAATAAATGCATACAAAACAAACAGAGCAATTATAATGACTACAAATAAAATCCATATAACTTTCTGGCTATTTGACATTATTGTTCCTCCTTTCACGCCCTGGTTTCATTTCTCTCTCAATATCACCCCATCCCATCAACTCGGCTTTATATTTTATGAGAAAAATTGCTTTCGCAGCAAACCAGGGATTTTCTATTCTCTCAACAAACGACTGAAAATCCCACGATTTAAAAAATGATACTGCAATATATCCAGTGAAAAATGACGGTATCATCATTGCGAGTGCAAAGATTGTAAACGCCCCCATATCACCGGAAATTTGTTGATAAAAAAGCCACCTGCCACAGGACAGTATAATTAATAAAATAACTATACATACCCCGAACTTAATGAGTTGTGGTTTTATATTTTTGTTAACTTGTTTTTTATATTGGTTCATCTCTTTCCCCCCCTCGTTCCTTGTTTTTCCTTGCAGAGATTTAAAAAAACTTCATATTCATGTTGGAGCCTACCGCAGTTTTTACATTCAAAAAGTATTATATTATTCCCACTATCATCAACATTTTCATCATATTTCTCCCATTTATCAGACCCGCAGGAATAACATTTTTTATTATAATTGTATTTAGGTTTCATAACTCAATACCTCCTTAAAATGGACACTCATCTTTTTTTTCCTCTTCTCTTTTTTCTTTATCTGATTGATCTTTCAAACAATCACAGCAAATATTTTTTTCTGGTGAATAACTATATTTTTTATTACATACATTACAAATTTGATTACTATTTTCAATTTCAATAACTCCACACGCTTTTACAACCCATTTTAATATTGCGTGATAATCTGATTTGTATTTTTTTCCTTTTTCGCCCTTATAATTATTAAGTTCTTCTATGAGTAACTTAACTTGCGACTCTCCGTATTTAGTGATAAGTTTATTATATTCATCCTCTGTCATAAAAACAAAAGGGGAGTATTCAATTTTACTACTCTTCTCTTCTTTAATCTTATCTAATCTAGTCTTATCTAGTCTAGTCTGCTTTAAGTGATTTGAAGTTTCTGAAAGTTTCTTCAAGCTACTTGAAGTTTCTTTAAGTTTATTAAAGTTATTTAGTATTTTTCTAATTTCAGGATTAGTACTCATGGTATTATCAAGGTGACATAAAAGTTTCAAACACATTATTCTTCCTGTGTTTTCATCCTGATCGAATAAATGTTCATTGATACAAAATAATATTATTTCTTCTACAAGTAAGGTATCTTCATTGAATGTGTCGGCAATATCCTGACTGTTTTCTTCTATATCAGGGACAGGTTTTTCAGTTGTTAATTGGTGTGCAGCATATTCTATCATTGCAAAATAAAGACCATAGCCACGAAGACCATATTTTTTTATAAGTCTTCTTATTTTAGCGTCGAATTTTGCATTTGAAAAATGTTTAAACCACTTCATCTTAACCTTTCTTAATTCCAATATTCATAATTTGTTGTGTATCGATTCTTATTTCCAGATTGTCGAGTAGACATAATTCTTTATAATTCAATTCTATTTTATATAATTTTTCTTCCATAATCTTTCCTTTCCAATAAAAAAGCCGTACTTTATCGATTCCCGGGCAGGGACGCCCCACAAGTAAAGGCGGATAAAATACGGCTCCTTTATACTTGTGTATTTTGCCCTACTATTCACTATACATATTTATTCATTTTTGTCAAATTTTTTCTCATCTTTGTTGTAATCACAGCCCTTGCATACATTCTCATATTCACGTTTATATTTATATATCAAACATTTTGTAAGTTCACACCAATCAGGTAAAATTTTATTCATTTTTCGTTTCCTTTCTCTATACAAACAATTCTTTCTGATAACAATACAATATTTTTTCATTTGCGAGATCATAAAAGTTTTTTTTAATTTCAAATCCATATGCCCTTCTATTTAATTTTGCAGCAGCCAATAGCGATACTGCACTTCCGGCAACTGGATCAATTACAACCTCGTTTTCATCCGTAAAAGTCTTCACAAATAATTCGAGTAATTTAATAGGTTTTTGTGTGGGATGTATTTTCGGGGTTATATTATCTCGTG
>CAZWGG010000936.1:0-2102 GCA_964633305.1 uncultured Bacteroidales bacterium | reverse complement strand
TTAACCCACATTGCAGGGGTAATTTCATAACTGATTGATTTTAAGATGAGTCATTTTTAAAATTTTCCTTGGTGTGCCACACGGATTTTTTTCTTTTTATCGGAACCGGATTATATTTTAAGATTTCATAAATATATTTGGCATTGTCTGTTGGGACACTGCATTGCTTTATTTTAATAATATCACCATTTTCTTTTTCTACCGTGGTAGTTACAATTTTTTGTGTATTCATTGTTCGTACAATTTCGCGCCAATCATACCTGTAACCTTTTATTTTTAGCTGATATCGTATTGTGGAAACTAGCCAATATGCCAACAGTCCCAGATGAAGATGGGCCATTGAGGCATCATCTGTCTTATGATAAATAGGCCGTAAATCCAAATCGGTTTTTAATACCCTGAAAGTATATTCTATTTCGCGTATGGCATTGTAGATTGTCCATATGGTTTTTTCATCTGCCCAATTTAATGATGTGCGCAAAAAATATATTCCTGCTTTCTTGGCATAAGGTATTGCGGTTTTCTTTTGAAAGGTCATGCCGGTTGCTTTGCCTTTCCCGTTATCGGTTACCTTTATTTCATAATATTGGTGCACCGAAGAATATTTTTCCTTCAACCTTCCTATGCGCTCCCATACTTTGGCAAGTATTTTTGTGCCGCCTTTTTTTTGGATCCCGTTTTGAACCCCTCGTAAACCTTCTTCAAAACGGCCGACAAATTGGTTATGCATGGCGTTTTCTTTTTTCGCTTTTGCCCGACTTCGTACCCACAGGTAGCAGTCTCCATCGTTTTCAACTTTTACTTTTAACAAATCGATCGGTTGCTCTCTTTTATCAATAACCCTTACAGGATTGCTTTCCGTATCTGCAATATAGTTTTTAAGATTTGACCGTGATACGCATAAATACGGATAACCTTCTTTTTTCAAATAAAGGATATTGTCATCGGTGGCTATGCCGGCATCCATTACCACTACCGGCTTTTTATTGTTGTAGCCCGCCTGTTCGTTCAACTTTTCGATTACAGTTTGTAATGTATTACAATCGGCGGTGTTCCCTTCAAAAATATCGGAATACTTTAAAAATCCTTCGGTATTGACAATTACCGCCAATACAATTATTTTGGCATCGTTCCGTTTTTCCTTGCTCCGTCCGAATTCGGCCATTTTGCTGTTTCTCATTGAACCTTCAAAATAGGTATTGGTCAAATCATAAAGGATTACTTTGTCATGGAGGCTGAACAGTTCATTGGTGCAGCGCGACAAACAATTTTCAAGCCCTTGTTTTTCTTTATATAATTTGTGAGATATCCCGTATAATTTATCTTTTGTCACTTTATCCCTGTCATATCCGGTCAATTGGCAAACTGCCGAATTCTCTTTTATCCATGAAACGGTTTTAAGCTCCGAGGCCGGATATACTGCCCTGCTTACTATATGCGTGGCGGCAAGGTTAATTTGTTCGGGTTCCCAATTTCGTTCGACCAAAAAATTATCGATGCCAAGTTGTTTGAAGGCTTGATAACATATTGATTCTGCCCCTACATTATAAATGTCCCTATTGTTTAATGTATTAAGTTTTACTGTCTCAATATCGTCTGTTGTATTTCCCTTTTTATCTACCTTGTTTTTTAATTTGATTTGTCCGTAATAATATTGTGCCAATTTTTCTACGTCAGTATCGGGACAAGGGCCGTATAAACTCGCTTCACCTTTTATTAGTTGATTAATCCTTTCATTGAACAATACTTTTTGATCAATTGAGGGTATTTCATCAAGCCGACCCAAGCCAATAATCATTCGTTGCCTTGAAAAACCGTATTCATCCCGATAACTTTCGCATAATCGATAATAGGCTACTCGGGTTTTTTCTGTTTGGCAATATTTTGATATTGATTTAAGGAACATGCCCCAAATTTCTTAACTAATACACTCATTTCCAAATAGTCAGTGTGCCACACAAACAGCCTTTTTGAATATAAGCAAAAACCAACTGCTGATTGTCAAGTAGTTGTAAATTGAGAGTCCAAATAAAAGTGAAAAAAAAATGTGTTTTGACCAGTTTTTTAACATTTGAACGGTTTTTCGCTGCAATGTGGGTTAA
>CAZWGG010000935.1:0-2103 GCA_964633305.1 uncultured Bacteroidales bacterium | reverse complement strand
GTTTTCTTATCAAAGACTTTAAAAAATAGGAGTTTTCTGGCAGGCACTATTTAACTAAAACAAAGGATGATAAATTTTATTCGATTTTATATGCCTAACAGTTACATTATCATCTTTTTTTACTTCGCCAAAAAGTAAAGGTGATCCGGGGTTATGAAGTGCAAAATTCTTTTTTACACTTTCACTATTCGAATTGGCATAACAATATAAACAATTGTGCATACATGTATTATAAGCTCCAATATCTATACTTTCATAACATTGACAGTGGTCTCGCTGGTGTTTGTCTTTTTTTATATTTAATTTACTTCCAATAATTTGTTCAATTAATATTTTGTTAACACAACTTCCATGTTCAATGCCAACACTGGTTAAATGAGCCTCTGTTGCGCATGTATACAAAGCAATTCCATAAGATTTTGCTATTTGGCTTAATCGACCAGCCAACATCATTTGATCATCTTGGGCTATCGACCGGGCCTCTTTCCCTTTTAAATTTTTAATGCACTTTTGGTACATATAAATAAAAGAAAAAATACAAGTATTGGTGTATTTGCCAAGCCTTTTTGCCAAATCGGTAAAATTTCTATAATGCCAGGAAATATCAATAGAACTTGTTAGTAATATGGGGTCATATCTCCAAATTACCCTTTCTTTTCCAATTGTTCCGGATAAACGGATAAATGACTTAATAATAGTTTCTCTTTCGGGAAGGTTTGTCTCCAATTCATTTCCATACCCGGTAATTGTAAATAAAAAGTAAAAAGGGCAGGTAATATCATGAAGCCTGTGAATAAACGGTATAGGGTTTTTTGTCCAAAACACGATACAGTCAACGGTTTTTGGGCTTAATTCAATACGATAAACACATGAGTAATTGAACGGATTTCGCACCATTACATAACCCGCTTTTAGCCGGTTAATGACCCATTCACCGAAAAATGCAGGTATATCGGTTCTCCTGCTGGCACTTATTATCATCGATTATAATAAAAAAAGAAATACCAAAAATAAAAAAGTATCCGCCTTCGCATTTGCTTCGGCGGATAAACCATCTTTTTTTTTTTGCTCAAATCTATTAAAATCTATTCCCTAGAACCAACAAATCAAAAAAAATCTTAAAATTAAGGTGATTAACTAATCAAGACTAGTAACGACCTCACCCTTTATAATTAAAGTAGTTATACCGTCTTTTGCATTTGAATTCACAATAATGGATTTTTTGAAATATCCAATGTTTTTTGCATTATATGAAACAGATATTTTTGCACTTTTCCCAGGTTTTATGGGTTCTTTTGGATAATTTGCAATAGTGCAACCGCATTGAGGTTGAACATTATTAATTATCAAAGGTACCATACTTGGATTCTTAAATTCAAATGCCGCAGAAACAGGCTTATCTTTTAATATCTTACCAAAATCGTACTCGGTTGATTTCCACTCAATGACAGCCGATACACCGTCTTCATCATCTTTTTGAGTTGAAAACGATAAAATTAACATACCTGTTAATGCAATTGGAAGAAATGTTTTTAAAATTTTCATAATTTATAAATATTAATTTTTAACCTAATTATTTATCGTAATTTTTTAATTAAAGTTACGTGATATATGCAATTTTATGTGTTAAAGAATTATAAAAAAATGTTAATGAATTGTTAACTTAACAGGTAAGCAAATTACAAAATTTTAAATTAGCTATATGGAACGCAATACAATACGCACAACAATTGTACTTGGAATACTTTCTATACTTGGAATAATTATTTTTCAAGTATACATTTTTACCAAAAATTTAAGCCTTAAAGAAAGGCAATTAAACCAATCAATTCATATAACATTACGAAGTGTTGCAGAAATTTTAAGTAAGTATAATAATACCATATTACCGTATGAAAATGTTGTTTATCAATACTCATCAAATTATTTTGTAGTTAACGTAAATGATATTATTGATGCCGGAATACTTGAACATTATCTAATAAAAGAGTTTAAAAAACGTAACCTCAACCTCGACTTTGAATATGCTATTTATGATTGCCATACAGATAAGATGGTATATGGCAATCATGTAAATTTATCTGATAAAAATCTCGGGAAAAG
>CAZWGG010000934.1:0-2105 GCA_964633305.1 uncultured Bacteroidales bacterium | reverse complement strand
CGTCGCGTGATTTTTTTCAAAGAACCATACGTCAACTATATTGACATAAAGCGCCTGCGGTGCGCCTTGGGTCTCGGGCTTGCGCCATCGACCACATTTGCCCTTCGCATTTGGCTTCGGGCAAACGTCGGCTATGCTTGAACGTTATCTGCAAAAAGCGCGCAATGGCCTCACGACATAGGTAACGGTTTTGTGCGCGCGGCCATCCATGGCCGCGCAAACTAATAATAAAAGAGGAATATATGGATTTTGTAGCAATTGATGTAGAAACAGCAAATCCATCTTTATCATCAATATGCCAAATTGGACTTGCACATTATAGAGATGGTTCACTGAACGAAGAGTGGAAGTCCTATATTGACCCGGAAGACTATTTTGATGAAATAAATGTTTCTATTCATGGAATAAATGAGAATACGGTAAACGGAGCACCAATATTTACTGAAATAATTGATACTTTGTACAGTTATTTGGATAATAAGATAGTAGTCTGTCATACTCATTTTGATCGTACCGCGATAAATCAAGCTTTTGAAAAATACAATGTTAGACCGCCTGAATGTAGTTGGTTGGATTCTTCTCGTGTTGCCAGAAGAACATGGGTTGAATTTGCGTGGAATGGATATGGATTAAAAAACATCTGTGAGAAAATAGGATATAAATTTAAACATCATGATGCCCTTGAAGATGCAAAAGCTTCCGGAAATATTCTGCTTAAAGCGATATTAATAAGTGGTTTAGATCTTGATGGATGGATTAAGAGAGTAAAACAGCCAATTCACAAGCAATCATTAGGTTCTGAGCCGGGTCTTCTAAGAGATGGTAATCCAGATGGACCTTTGTATGGTGAAATATTAGTATTTACAGGAACTTTACAAATAACAAGAAGTGAAGCTGCAGAAATGGCGGTAAAGATAGGTTGTCATGTAACTTCTAATGTCACAAATAATACAACAATGTTAGTTGTAGGTGATCAAGATATAAAAAAACTTGCAGGACACTCAAAAAGTATTAAACATAGAAAAGCTGAGGAATTGATATTAAAAGGACATTTAATAAATATTCTTAGTGAAAGTGATTTTAATAAAATAGTATCTATAAAAGATTAAAATAGATATTAGGTTCCCATCCATGACCTATTTGAAAAATGAAAAAAGAAGAAAAAATCGCATCTGATTACATTGAAAAACGATATTTCACTAAACCTATATCTGAGCCTGATGGCAATGTCCCTCCTGATTTGTTAATAATTGATATAGCTATTGAAGTCAGACGTTTAAATGAAAACAGACTCCTTCCAAAAGGATTTCAGGGTATTGAGCAATTGCACTTCAAATTTAAAAGCATTATTAATAGGATAAGTAAAAAGATTAGATATAATGGTATAAAGAGTTATTTTATTTCATATACAGTAAAAAATACAGATTTAAGATTACTAGAAAATCAATTATTAATAAAACTTAGAGATTTATATAATAGAATGCCTGATAAAGAATCATTCAATTTGTGTAATATAAAATTCAGTGTTTTTCCTGCAATAAAACTGAAATGTTCCTATACGGTTGGAGGCTTTATCGATAGAGATGAGGGAGGTTTCGAAGCTGATATATATGTAAGGAATATAAAATTATGTATTGATGATAAAACTACTAAAGTTAAATTAAATGCAATAATATTTTATAAACATTGGTGGATTATTTTAATTGATCATTTGAAATTATCTCCTTTATCACAAGTAGCTATTAACGAAATACTAAAAATAGATAAACATTTTTTCGAAAAAGTAATTATAATAGATAAATATTGTAAAGAGATAATAGAATATTGAATACTGAAATTTAATTTCGATCATGCTTGCATCCATGGCAAGCATGATCTTTGTGGGTGCGCTTTTAGCAGATAACAGCGGCTTGCCGGCTTCGGCGCATACGCGCCTTCACCCAAAGTCAGCATGTGTATGAAATAAATGCAAATGAGTTTTACATAATTATAAGATTAAAAATAGATGGCTGGCCTTCGGCAAGCCACGGAACGTTAGCCGAAATATGGCGCGAAATGTATTGACAAAAGGCACACATAATAATATATTAGATATGTGATTTTCA
>CAZWGG010000933.1:0-2107 GCA_964633305.1 uncultured Bacteroidales bacterium | reverse complement strand
TCTTTTAATTAATCTAGAACAGATTAAAAATATTGAATTTGATAATCCATATTCTTTTAGACAGAACGAGGTAATTGCATCGTCAACAAACAAAACACTAAAAGTGGCAGATTACTTAAATGAGTTGAATAATTTATCTGTTGAAACAGTAAAAAAAATTATTAATGAAAAGAAAACAAATCAATTCATTTATAAAATAATTAACAAATCATCACATATCAAATGCAGAATAAATCAAAAATTGTTAGAACAAGTTAATAGCTTTGTAATGGCAAAATGTCTGTCATCAGGGTTCAGTGAACAGCGAATAATTAATGACTCAATAATTATAGCTTCTGTTAATGAAGCACAATTTAGATTACAAGACATAAAAAATATTCTATATAATTATCCGAAATGGAAAAAGAAAAAATTTTTAGAAGGAGGAATTAGCAGTGATAAAATAAAAAAAATCATAGAGGATAAACTTTGGATAGATTATGCTTACAAAAACAAACTTGCAGAAGAAGATAGATTTAAGTCTGAATACGATCTTGTTCGAAGGTTTTTACTAGCACAAAAAATTTACAGCAAAAAAGTTTACTGTCGCCCAATAAACCTAACAGATGAAAGATTAAATAACATTTTAACAAATGTTTTCAAAGAAATTGAAACGGCAAGGTTAAAAAAGATTCTGGATGACGGTTTGCAAAACAATAAGCTAAAAGTTAACCGTAACACATTTGACCTCTTAGGTTACAACTACGATTCAATAATATGTAACAGCTACAATAATAATATTACCCATGCCTTAAAAAAAATTAAAAATGTAGGTTTTGTTTCTCCTGTTCCATATTATTTAACAACATTTTCAGATGATAAACTATGGCTCATAGGCGATTACGAAGTAAATGAACTGGCAGCCTACTGGTCCTTTAACGAAGGGGCCGGAAAATATTGTTATGACTATTCGGGTAATGGGTATTATGGCGAAATGATGAATAATACAAGTTTTACAAAGGGTGTCAACAATTGCAATGTTTCAATAGATAAATGTGACGCTGTCTTAATTGGCAGAAATAATTTTTGTTTAAATTCAGAATTTACTATTTCGTCATGGGTTAATGCCAGTTCACCTGGGCCAATTTTATTTAAATCTTCTAGTCAAGAATTGACTGATTATATATGGAAATATACGATTGTAAAAGAAGAAAAAAATCTATTACTTTTTCTTGATTTAATATATGAAGATGGAGATAAAAGACTAGAAGGTTACACGAAGATTTATGAAAACAAGTGGATTCACTTATCGGCTACTTATAACGGTAAAGATATTGTTTTTTATAAAGATGGAAAACGTATGGAATCGACAAAAATAACCGGGGAGTTTCAAAAAAATAATAATGCTTCGACAATAATTGGAAATTATCCAGCTTTAACATACTATGATTCTTATCTTGATAAATTTTACGAAGGATTTATAGATGAATTAATGGTATACAACACATCATTGGATTCATCAGAAATTTACAAATTATTTCAAAAAGAACAAAAGAACTATAAATAGTATGAATTACAAGTACATAAAAAGTATAACTTTTTAACAAAAAATTAATCCTGCCAATATTATAAGCTTACAGACATATTAACCCTCTTCTTAAAATTTAGGAAAGTCTTGTCAATTCTTTTAAAGAAATTTTGAAGACATTAAAATAATTTACTATATTTGAGAGCAATAATTGCTGAATTAATAATAATTATCGGTATCCATAGCCTTACATAAAATATTAATTTGGTGTAGTAAAAGTCTGAGGTTTCACTATGAAAAAAGAACATGTAATAATGTTTTCTAATGTAATTTTGTAGACTTTATGTACTGTGTTTAAACTTAAGATTATCAACTTGTCTTGAGTAAAAAGACAATTACTTATCAATTTTAATGTTGAGTAACTTATAAATCAGCAACTTTTTAATGTAAAACATTCGAAAAAATTTCTTTTTGTCAAAAGCAGTTCTGCTAAGTGACGCAACGTAAGTGTGCCTGCATCCAGATCATTTTTATCTTTATCCCTCTAATTAGTGGCTGCCAGAAAACTCCTATTTTTTAAAGTCTTTGATAAGAAAACGT
>CAZWGG010000932.1:0-2118 GCA_964633305.1 uncultured Bacteroidales bacterium | reverse complement strand
ATCATTGTTTTATTTGGAAAAAAAAAACCAAAAGTTGATTTATCCTTAGCCTCAATAATAAAAATTATGGAAAGCAAATGTATTAAACCTTATACTACAGTAGGATTAGAAGGGGGTGAATTTTTATTGCATCCACAGGCTTTTGAAATATTAAAATGGTTTGATCAAAATCATAAGAACTATGATTTATTAAGTAATGGTTTAGATGAAAAGAAAGTACTAAAAGCAGTAACTAATCATTCTCCTAAAAGACTTTATATTTCACTAGATGGAAATGAAATTACATATAATAACATGCGCGGAGTTAATGGTTTTAATAAAGTAATTAAAACAATAAAAAACGTGAAAGAAAAGGTTAATCTTTCATTAATGTACACCATATCTCCATTTAATAATTATGATGATATTGACTTTATAATTGATTTTTGTAAAACAGAACGTATCGACCTGCGGATAGGAATATATGGAAATATCAATTACTTCGGTATAAAAAAGAATGCGTACAAAGATAATGGAAACATATATATACCTGAACATATAAAATATTTTCCCGAAAATTACGATTTTTTAATACTTTATAAATTTTGGGTAAAAAGAGAGCTGAAATTAAAATGCCATAGCATATTTGATAGTTTTGTCATCTTACCTGATGGTAACGTTGTTTTATGCCAAACAACCGGAAGACCAATAGGAAGTATTCATTACGATACACTTGATTATATAATCAATAGTCCGCAAAACATAATGCTACAAAAATTGTATTCTGAAAATTGTAATAAATGTTGGCTGAATTACCACCGTAAATATGATGTTGCTTTATATAGAAATTTAGAAAGGTTTTTACCACAAAAAATAATTAAAAGATTAACAAAGACAGATTATAAATGGAATAAAAAAGGAGAGAATTACCGAAAAATATTTCAAAATATATAAAACTATCAAATGATATATAAAAGTATTTTAGCAAAATATAAAACTTTAAAAAAAAGGAACTTATTAAACCAGATTAGTAAGTTTAAAAGTCAATATGCTTTTATCGGAGTTGGTTCTCATAGTCTCGATAATTTGTACCCAGTACTCGACTACCTGAATATATCCTTAAAATATATATGTTCAAAGCGTCTAAAGCATGCAAAAATCCTTTCCAAAAAGTACAAAACATTACCGGTTAATAATATCCTGGAGGTTTTTGAAGATAAAGAGGTTGACGGAGTATTTATTTCTTATCATCCTGATTTTCATTATACCATTGCATTAGAAGCATTAGAGGCAGGAAAACATGTTTTTGTAGAAAAACCTCCATGTAGAAATCTAAATGAATTAGAAATTTTAATTAATAAAGCTAAATCAAATAACCTGGTATTTTCTGTTGGCTTTCAACGAAAGTATTCCCCTTGTTACAAAAAATTAAAAAGATGTTTAAAAGATTCTTTGTTTTATGACTATAAGTATTGTATAGGTCTTTATCCTGAGGGTAATGCAATTATTGAATTATTCATTCACTCTTTGAATATTTTATCATACCTTTTTGGAAAGGTTACAACTTTTGAACTTAAAAATCCATGTTCAAATACTTTTTTACTGATATCAACTCATAAGAGTGGGGTTTGTGGAACAATTACCCTTTCCACAAGCCACTCATGGCATCTGGCATTTGAAACATTAAGCGTAAACACCAAAAAGGGCTTTTACAACTTAAAATATCCGGATAACCTGTCTTTTACTGCAACAACATTAAATATAGCAGGAGTACCTTTTGAGAAAATTATTCAAAAACCCCAGGAAACAAAAATATTGTTTCAGGCAAATTCCTTTATTCCTGTTGGAAAAAATAATCAAATATATACATCAGGATATTATAATGAATTAGAAGATTTTTGCATGAATGTAGAAAATAAAAATAACAAAAAAATAAACAATGATATCATAGAAACCTACAAATGGATATCAGAGATTAATGAAAAAATAAAAGTTCTTTAAAATCATTTCTTTACTCTCTGATAATTAATGAACTTCTGAAATTTTTCTATTCTAATTTTTTTCTATTGCCAATAATACAGTATCTATTTAGTGCCTGCCAGAAAACTCCTATTTTTTAAAGTCTTTGATAAGAAAACG
>CAZWGG010000931.1:0-2122 GCA_964633305.1 uncultured Bacteroidales bacterium | reverse complement strand
ACACGCTCTTGTGAAAAGTTAAACGGGGAATTACCAAAATCTGCAAAATCCCTTACAATACCATCGCGTTCTGCCGCCACCATGTATCCTTTGTTTTTATAAGCTTTTGCTTCTTCAAGTGTTCCAACAGGAATGATACGGTCAATGCCATTCATAAATGCTGTGCATATAGCTGATGTTGCCCTGAGAATATCAACAATTACTACAATTGCTTCAGTGTTTTTAAATTCAGGAAATAATGATGGCGAAAAGCAAACTTCTATTTTATGTTGTTCTGTCATTTGTACAGTAAATATTTGAGTACAAAATAACTAAATAATGCAAATTAAGAGTTGGATATTTTAAATAATTTGATAACAGGAATTCAATAATTTTTAAGTGGTGTTTCTAATATTACCTTAAAATAAATTGATTGGCTGATTTGACGATTTTCAAAAAATCTGTTCTACATTTTATAGAATGGCAACTTAATTATCCTGGCTTTTATTTTTTTATCACGAATAATTATATATATATCTTTCCCCTCAGTAATGCAAGTTGTTTTAACATATCCCATTCCTATGCCCTTTTTTAAAAGGGGCGACATAGTTCCTGAGGTTACTTCTCCAATCTTTTGCCCGGCGTTGTTAACTATTTCATAATGCTGGCGTGGAATGCCCCTTTCAATCATTTCAAATCCTACAAGTTTTCGTTGAACACCTTGTTGTTTTTGATCAAGCAGAATTTGTTTGTCTATAAAATCTTTCGTATCAGTAAATTTAGTAATCCATCCAAGACCGGCTTCGATGGGTGAAGTTGTATCGTCAATATCATTACCATATAAACAGTAACCTGCTTCAAGGCGAAGTGTATCCCGTGCGGCAAGTCCAATGGGTTTTATATCAAACTCTTTACCAGCGTTAAAAAGTGCATTCCAGATTTGTTCGGCATATTCATTATAAAAATACAGTTCAAATCCGCCTGACCCTGTATAACCTGTTGCTGAAATAATAACTTCATCAGCACCAGCAACTTTTCCAATAATAAAATGAAAAGCGGCCAGGGAAGAAAGATCAACAGGTGTAATTTTTTGCAAACATTTGGCTGCATTTGGCCCTTGGACAGCCAGTTGTGATATTTTGTTGCTTGCATTTTCAAGTTCGACATTCAATGTATTTTGCTTTTTAAGCCAGGCAAAGTCTTTTTCTGTATTTGAAGCATTTACAACCAGCAAATATTTTTGTTCTTCGTATTGGTAAACAATCAGGTCATCCACAATGCCGCCATTTCCATTTGGAAAACAACTGTATTGAGCCTTTCCGGGGAATAATTTGCTTACATCGTTGGTGGTTACTTTTTGCAAAAAATCAAGTGCTTTAGGTCCCTTCACCCATATTTCACCCATATGTGAAACATCAAAAACCCCTACTGAATTTCTAACTGCGAGGTGTTCTTCATTTATTCCTGAGTAGTCAACAGGCATTTCAAATCCTGCAAACTCTATCATACGGGCACCAAGTTCTTTATGAATACGGTTTAGGGCTGTTTTTTTCATAAGAAATATTTTTAATATGGAAAACAAAAATAGAAAATACGGGAAAGCTTTAAAATGATTTTGGTTATGTTAGAAAACAGGAAATATTGAAATGTTGGGTTGTAATTATCTTCTATTAATGCGATATTTAAGATGTTATCAAGTAAGTCTGCCTTGTTCTTATTGAAATATAATCCTAGGGCAAAGAAATAAAGCTAAATAGTCTTTGCAAGAAAACGCCAAATACTGCGTTATTCTTGCCTTGAAAATAGTCATTTACAATCAGTAAACTCCTCATTTTCAATGCTTCGAAAGCCTTGTCTTTGACGTTTTCTTATCAAAGACTTTAAAAAATAGGAGTTTTCTGGCAGGCACTAAATACTTTATTGAAATTATGTTTTTTTAAACATTGTCTCAACTTTATAAGATTTATCTACTATATCCATTTTGCCCATATCTAACTTAAGTATTTTATCAGCGACGTCAAAATAATGGTCATCGTGAGTTATTGCTACAATTATTTTGCCTTGTTCTTTCATTTTTAATAGTAAATTTCTATAGAAGAATCTTCTATACTGTGGATCTTGATCGGCCGCCCACTCATCAAAT
>CAZWGG010000930.1:0-2124 GCA_964633305.1 uncultured Bacteroidales bacterium | reverse complement strand
AACGTCCAAAACCATCGTATTCATAGAATATGGTTTGGCCACGTTGGTCGGTTTCGGAAGTCATTCCTACCAGAGGTTTATAGGTGTAGGTTGTGATCATTGCATCTGGAATGGCACTGCGGAGATTTGAATTAAAGTTATTCCATTTGCTCTTCTGAGTGCTGTTAAGAGATGGTTCGGTGATTTCGTTAAAATCGGTTATCCCTGCAGCTGATAAAGCATTATTTACCTCAGTATTAAGGGCACTATAAGTTGTATTAACAGCTATTACAACAGGATAGGTTTGGTTGTAGCCCCATATATAACTCGTTGGAATGTTGTTTTCTTTTGTTACATTAATAATATTTCCATAGGTGTCATAATCAAAAGATACTTCGCGGTTTAAGGCGCTGTTTATGACCAAAGTGGGTCTATACACATTCACGATAATATTAAAGGATCCTGTAAAATCACAGGGAGGCTCTCCCAAAGTATTGCTATAGGTTAATATTATAGTATAATTTCCTGACGGTAATGAAAAATCATCTTTATAATCTTCGACCACCCATTGATCACCAACCTGGTGACCACCAAGTCCTGAGTAAGAATAGTATGTTTTATTTACAGGGCCATTTATCTGCGCTGTAAAAGTGCCACAGTAACTATTGTCCATACTGAAATTTAAGGTTATTTCTGCTGTGGCATAATCTTTACCGGATAAACTTATATTAAAAGCATCCTGCTCTGTTGTTATTGCCCCTTCCACAAGTAGTGTTTTCCATACAGGTTGTGAGAATGTGGTATTTATACTACTTATGTCAAACCCGTCATAATTTATCGGGAAATTTGTACTTAATTTATATATACTTTCAGGTTTTAAAACAGGTCCCGGAAATTCATTATACTTTACATATTCGGCATCTGTTATCTTTTTAGCAGAGCCTTCACTTTTATAGGTTAATTGTTCAATTACAGGACTGATTATATGTGTTGCTTTCAACCGTTCTATTTCATAAGTAGATTCTGATGCAGGAAAGTCAGGCGGATATCTGAACTCCTGACACTTGTTTATATTGTCACTTTGTGTTATGGTCACTTTGGTCTTTTGTTTATGATCGGTTCCGTTATATTCATATTTTGTGGTTGTGGTTACGTCATTAATAGTCTCTGAGAGGCTATCAAGCCGGATCCAGGAACTGATTTGGTTATATTGGTAATAAAAATAATGAGAATAATCTCTGACAGTTAATATTTTTATAGCAGGGATGGTATCTAATTGAAGGAAAGAATAATTATAATCTGTTGCCTGCAAAAGATGATTATCTTCGCTATATCTTTTTTTATTGAGCAGCACACCCATTTTCCAACTATTATTGGGAGTCGGGCCATTAGGCCAGGTATTATTTTGCGTTTGAAAGTATTCATAATCAAAATCATTAGGAGGAGGTAAAGATCTATGACCTATTCCTACTACATCATAGTATAAATCATCATCGTTATAATAAGCCCCATCAGTAGAATAATTATAAATCGTGTAACCATTCCCATCCTCATATTCTTTTACCTGTCCATAGCCAATCATCGGACCTTCATTCAATCCCAAGTCTTCTTGTATCCCGGGTGTTAGTTCTACTGCTCTTTTCCAACTCTTTCCTAGACAGTCATCATCAGTACAATTAGAACTATTACACCATGGATAGGAGCTTAGGTAACTGTCTTTTAGATCAAATCCGTTATAATGAAATAAAAAACTATAATGAGATGGTATCTTATACCCTAATACCGCATTAGAATATTGATATCGTTTTCGTTTTAATAATGAGCCATCCTGATCAAAATATTCGATTTTATCAATATTTAATCCCCACCCTGGCTCAACATAAAAATAGAATTTTTGTGAAAAATCAAATTTTACATATCCTCTTGTCGGATAAGTTATTGATTTAAGGGTGCCCATTCTCATGCAAGTGAAGTTTGAACTGCGGTCAGCTCCTGGAATTGATACATCAATGCAATAATTGTAATAATCTACACACATGTTTCCTTCCAAAGAAAGTAACGGATCAAAATATAAGGTCTCATTAAAAGCAGGTATAAGACTTGAATTATCATCCTTTCCATTATAATATCCTTTCAAATCCTGAG
>CAZWGG010000929.1:0-2127 GCA_964633305.1 uncultured Bacteroidales bacterium | reverse complement strand
CCCCAGTTATACTCGGCAATATGCATATTTTTTACATACAATTCATGCTCCTTAAAATAGCAATATGAATCAACCAGGCTTGCCTTTCCTAAACGAATTGACTTAATTTCAGTACCTGTAAGCTGCATACCGGCTATAACTTTCTCATCTATTTCATAGTTATGCCAGGCCTTCTTATTTTTTATATTTATTTTGTTTGACATCTGCCTTTTTATTTACATACAAAATAACATTATTTTTGCCTAACTACCATAACCTGTATCGTATGATAAAAAGTAAATATAACCTTATAACTATTCTCGGACCTACAGCATGTGGAAAAACAAAGTTTGCAGCTCTTCTTGCCGATAAGATCAACGGGGAGATTATAAGTGCCGATTCACGACAGGTATACAAAAGAATGGATATGGGTACCGGTAAAGATTATAGCGATTATATGGTGAATAACAAATTGATTCCTTATCACCTTATTGATATTAGGGTCCCTGGTGAAAAGTATAATATTTTCGAATACCAGAATGATTTCTTACAGGTTTATCATGCTATTAAAAAGAAAGGAAAATTCCCTGTTTTATGCGGTGGTTCAGGTATGTATATCGATGCCGTAACAAAAGGGTACAAATTATTACCTGTTCCCCCTGATAAAAATTTAAGAAAAAAGTTGGAAACAAAATCACTGGAGGAGTTGACTGAAATTTTATCTTCCTACAAAAAACTACATAATATTACTGATGTAGATACAAAAAAAAGGGCTATACGGGCAATTGAAATTGAGATGTATTATGAATCTCATCCGGAGATAGATAGAGAGTTTCCGGATATTTTTACTTTGTTTTTAGGAATACGATATGAACGTGAAAAAATAAAGAAACAAATAACAGAAAGGCTTCATGCAAGATTAAAAGAAGGTATGATTGAAGAAGTTGAGAATTTGTTAGAGGAAGGCTTATCGCCTGACGATTTAATATATTATGGACTGGAATACAAATTCATTACCATGCATGTAATGGGTGAAATGGATTATAATACAATGGTTGAAAAACTTAATACGGCTATTCACCAGTTTGCCAAACGACAAATGACATGGTTTAGAAAAATGGAAAAAGAAGGGGTAGTAATTCATTGGCTTGAAGGAGATATACCAATTGAGAAAAGGTTGGAAGAAGCGGTAAAGTTGATTGGTTAATCTCGAATAATAGTGTTTAGCTCTTTGTTTGCAATTATTTATTTACTATTTTTAGTCTTCTTCAATCCACAGTTCAACAGTATATTAATTCACAATATTAATTTATTTCTCAATAATCTTATAGCTGAACATCTACACTTTATTCAAGATATCCACCGGAGACTGTATACCGAAAACTGATTACTATATTAGAATTAGCTTTTTACTTTTAATAATTTCACGTAATTCAGGTGGTAAGCCAAAATGTTTATTCGTAAAATTGTCCAGTTCATCTTTGGTTTTGGCTGATAACAATTCCTGTACTTCTTCAGCAACATCATGGCTAATCATATATGGAAAAACCGATAATACCAGTTTCTTTCCCCTGCAATGGGCAAAAATCTGGTATTCGTCCAATTCGTCTATTGATTTTTCATTAACAATACATTTGGAAATATAATCATCAACAATCGGGTTTTGGTTTGTAAAAAGATTATACCGTTTTCCAAAAAAATCAAACCGGGACTGAAAATATTCATCAATACGTTGAAGCGATTCCTCTGAAAACTTCTCCCTCATTTTATCAACACACTCCATGCACATAGCATATTCCACTTCTGCATAACCTTCATTGAGTACTTTTTCTATAACATATTCCGTATCGTCATCAAGTAAGTACTTATCACAGGAAATACAATTCCTGAAGTACTCTTCACTGACAAAGGTTTTGAATACTTTTGGAATATCAACGGTTTTAAAATTTTTTGAAAAATTATTTTCTTCCATTATCAACCTCAAAAGTCTTCCAAACTTAAATAAAAAATTTGAGTATAAAAAAGATACTTAAAATATACATTACTAAAGATACTTGTCTCCATTTACCCGAAAAAACTTTAATAAATACAAAACTCAGCATACCAAATATAATACCTTCTGAAATACTAAGGGTCAAAGGCATAATT
>CAZWGG010000928.1:0-2132 GCA_964633305.1 uncultured Bacteroidales bacterium | reverse complement strand
CCTTGAAGAAAACGGGTATAGATATTAATCTTTTTGTATATGATACAGAAAAAGATACCATAAAAACAAAGGAAATTGTAAAAAAATTGGAATTTATTGATCCTGATTTGATTATTGGCCCGGTATTTCCCGAAAATATCAATATTGTGTCGAAGTATGCACAAGAAAACGAAAAAATAATAATATCACCGTTATATTCAGGTAATGATCAATTAATAGGTAATACAAACATTTTCCAAGTTGTTCCCTCAAAAGAAACTGAATATATGGCTATTTCAAAATATACTTCAAAATTTCTAACCGAAAATATAATACTGGTACATGATGCAGATACAGAAAATCAAAAAAGTATTGAATATCTTAAAAAAAGTATTTTTTTAAATGCTGAAAGTGACAGTATAATAGATCAAATGGTATTTAAAGAGGTGAAATTCAATGATACGCTTATCTCCAATATTCAACATTCTTTATCACAAGACAAGAAAAACTTTATAATTGTAGCTTCAACAAAAGAAGCTTATGTTAGCGATGTATTGTCTAATTTGAACAGGATTGTTCACCTTGACCATACACAAAATTATGATATATCGGCATTTGGACATCCTTCTTGGTTATCATTCAAAAATATTGATATAGAATATTTTCATAACCTCGATTTATGTATTTATACCCCATTTTATGTTGATTTTCATGATACTCATACCAAAAAATTTCTTAGTAGGTGTAAAATACTACTTGGTTATGAGCCTCTTGAACTTATGCCTAAAGGTTATAATCTTACCTATTTAGGCTATGATGTAGCCATGATATTTATTAATGCCATAAAAAATTATGGCAAAGACTTTAAAAAATGTATAGAGTTTATTAACAACAACTATTTAATGGCAGACTATTGTTTTCAACAAAACGGGGAAAATAATGGATTTGAAAATACAGCCATAGTATATATTAAATTTAACAAAGATTACACTGTCAACAAAATCAAATTACAGGAAAAAAAAGAGAATAGTCAACCTATATTTAAGAAATGATCTAATAACCTAAATTGAGCGATTCAATAATATAGTATGGCATTAAAGACCACTTGAATTATTTTTTAAGCCTTAAGAATATAAAAATAGCTGCTAAATTTGAAATTATCAAAAATTAATGGATGTGTTGGATACTTCACTGTTTTTGCCCGGTTTTATTGAGTCAAATATAATCATTAGGTATCACTGACGATAACAATCTTTATATCAGTTTGATGAAACCTCAAAATATATATGTTAATGACATATTTTTGTATACCATTGTCTTTGGTAAGTATCAACCTTGCATTATCAATTCTGCAGCTTGTTGATCAATATACCAATCTATTTTACCTGAAACAGGTCTTATAAAGTAGGCAGGATATGTTTGTGAGCATGGCTCATTATTATATATCTGTTTAACTATTGTCTTTTTTTTATGGCCAGAAATAAGAAATGTTATGCTTTCTGTATTTATAAGCACATTACCGGTAAGAGTGATCCTTTTTTGACCAGATTCAGGATGTGAGGTTACCTCGCAATCCTTTTTAGAATGAATTAAATCTAAATTTTCCGGAAATATAGAAGCTGTATGTCCATCCTCGCCTAGTCCTAAAAATATCCAATCAAAATGCGGATAATTGTTACGCAGGGGTACATATTTTCTAATCTCATCAGAATATCTTGATGCTTCTGAAATTGGGTCATTTTCACCTCTAATCCTATGAATATTTTTACCTGGAATTTCAAGGTTTCTTAGCATGTTTTGGTTTGCCATCGCAAAATTACTTTCCGGATGAACAGGGGGAACACAACGTTCATCTACCCAAAAAATATGAATTTTGTTCCAATCGGGTTTACTTGAGGTAGTAGAAACTAGTGTCGATAACCTGCGAAAAAATAATATTGGAGTTTTACCACCTGAGAATGCAATAAAAATCGTATCTTTTCTTTTCATCAAATTATGTACATACAAAATGAAACTCTCTGCAAGTGAGCATGCTAGATCTTCAACATTTCTAAATATTTTTAATCCCGGTTTTATATGTTTATCCATTTGCTAATTATTTAGTTAGTCTTTGCAAGAAAACGCCAAATACTGCGTTATTCTTGCCTTGAAAA
>CAZWGG010000927.1:0-2147 GCA_964633305.1 uncultured Bacteroidales bacterium | reverse complement strand
ATAGTTCCGGCCTCCTGCTGCCTGGTTTGATGTGAACACTATAGGCCTATCGACCGTACCTTCAGCATTTAATTTACCACCCGGTTCAACAATAAGCGCTCCTTTATTTGTTTTATCACCACGAATGATTGTGCCTTCCTTAATTGTTAATTCAGCGCCATCAACAACATAGGCCCAACCATTAAGCTTGTAGGCGAATACGGGACTAAAGTCAGGTTTTGAAGTCAAATTAAACGGATCGATAATACTCAGATCGGTGTTACTTGCCAGCGTATCATTATTAAATTCGGAGGAGAAAAACCAGGTTGCTTCTTCAGCAGCTGTCCACAGGTCGCTACTTGCAACACCGAAATCGGTTTTACAACCTGAAAGAATTACATTTTTGAGTTTTAAATCGCCATCCTGGGCATTAGTAATAGATGGTCCTTCAATGTATAAGCCTGTAACATACCCGGCAAAAACCGCGTTGAATATTTGTAATTTGGTATTTCTTCTCAGGTGCATGGCACGTTTGAAATTTTCATTAACAGTGGTTGATGCTGTTGCTAGCGGTCCAAACATGCTAATATTTGTAAATATGGCATTTGTAACAGGTGTGTCTGAACTTCCGCTGCCATCGTTGTCTGACTCAAAACCATTTGATCCGGATCCAGGGTCGGCAACAGAAGGGTCTCTCAATGCAACAGCAAATTGAACTATACCGCGATAACCGTAATCGGTATCAAAATCATCATCCCATCCACGGTAGGCGATGAGGTGTTTACAATTTACTTTACCGCCAAACCATTCGTAAGAGTCATCCCCACTGTATGAAACCTGGATATAGTCTATTGTAGTTCCACTCCCTACAGCGCCGAATGTCAATCCGTTGATCTCTTTATCGGGTTGGAAGGCGATTCCGGGGAATTCAATACGTACATATTTCAACATACCTGAGTTGTCTGTGTCATCACTACCGCCATATTTTGTACGAGGCCCACCTTCGATTTGGGGATCGACTTTGTTAACCTGGGCTTTACCACAAAGTACCAAGCCTCCCCAGTCACCATAATTCCTGCTACCTGCTGCCTGGTTTGACGTAAATACAATCGGTTCGCTTTTCGTACCTTCGGCAATCAATTTTCCTCCGGGTTCTACAATCAAAGCGCCTTTATTGGCTTTATCACCGCGTATAACTGTTCCGGCCTCAATAGTAAGGGTTACACCACTAATAACATAAACCCAGCCGTTCAGCAGGTATACTTTATCTTTTGTCCATGCAGTATTGGCAGATATATCTCCGGCATTTACAGTTACCGTTGTGGCAGAATATACTGTGTTTTGAGGGTTAAAATTTGCCCAGTCTTCTGTCCAATCTTCAGTACCAAAAGCGCCAATATAACTCGTAGTTTCAATGAATGAACTGATAAGTGAGGGGTCACTAAAAGAAGCAGCCCCAACTAAAGGTGAAGTTGCCCAGGTCTGGTTGCCTGAGATATCACCGGCTTCAATTACTACATTAGCCTCAGGATAGCTGACATTCTGCGGATCAAAATTGGCCCATGTACTGGTCCAGTCTTCAGCACCGAAAGCACCCCGATAATTCACTTCCTCGAAAAATGAATTATCAATCGTGTTTTGTCCATTAATAAATATACAAAAAGTTGAAAATGTGATGAACGTGAGTAAAGTCTTTTTCATTTTTAATAATTTTAAGTTTTAATTTAAGTTTGATAATACTTTCAAATTTAGACTTATGGCCTTAAACCCCCGTTAATTATAAATTATGTTAATTTGAAGTTTACCTTAAAAAACTTATTATTTATTAACATATATTTAACCTTGATAAATTAGATATTGAAGCTATTGATATGATCGATCAGATATAAAAAGATACCCAATACTTCAATTGCTGACTAACTGTTGTTATAAATAATTTTCAGAAATTCACGGCTATTCCAATCTTAAACAATCTTCCGGGTTTGTATTTCCTGTTTATTTCATTAATTCTCACAGGCTCGCCTATTGGGCTCCCGTTAGCATTTTTCGACACATCTTCATATTGCCTGAACACTATATTATCATTCAAAATATTTTTTATTCCTGCTTTTAAAACCATGTATTTGTTAATTCGAAAATCAATTGTCATGTCGAGTGAATTGAAGGGG
>CAZWGG010000926.1:0-2153 GCA_964633305.1 uncultured Bacteroidales bacterium | reverse complement strand
GATGTATTTCTTACTATATGGGAAAAGCGAAAAGAATTAAATATAACATCTTCTGTAAAATCTTATTTATATGCTTCTGTAAAATATAAGTCAATTAGCTATTTACGGCAACAATTTACGAAAATTGAACAGGAAAACGATCATCATCATCACAGAATTCTTTTTTGTCCAGCACCTGACATACATGTTGAAACCAATGAATTGGAATTTTATATCCGACAAATAATTAATTTATTGCCTGAAAAATGTAAACTTATTTTCAACTTATCCAGGAATGCAGGATTTACCTACAAAGAAATAGCCAGTGAACTAAATATTTCAACCGAAACTGTAAAAACCCAAATCAGCATTGCTTTAAAAAGGATAAAATTACATGTTGAGAAGTACTGGGATTCAGTTCCTTACTAGTCGTATATTCAAAAATATTAAACTTTATTTCCCCCACCCTTTCTTTTTCTGCGTCTTAGTTTAGAGCACATAAAAAATAATTTAACATAAAAGATTATAGTAATGGAAGATGTTGAACTTTACTTTTTTTTAAACGGAGACCTTACACCAGACAAAAGAAAAGAAGTTGAGAAATGGATAAGAAATAATCCCGAACATTTTGACAAAATAAAACGAATCTGGGAAAATTCAAAAGCTAACGTTAAAAATAAAAAACCAAATTTAAAAAGCGCCTGGGATATTATTAACCCGGAAAATAATAGTACTATAGCTTCACAGGCTGAATTAAAATTTACTTTTCACAAAAAATTGCAGAAAATAGCAGCTATTCTTATAATTTGTATAGCGGTAGGATCGATAGGATATTTTGCAATAAATAAAATAAACAATACTAAATGGATAGAATTTGCCTCAAAAAATACAAAAAATGTAGAAGTGGTATTGGCCGACGGCACTAAGTTATGGCTAAATAAAGAATCTTCAGTACGTTACCCTAAGAAATTTAAATCTAAAACACGAGAGATCATCTTAAAAGGGGAAGCCCTTTTTAAAGTGGCAACCGATACTAATAAGCCATTTTTAATTCATGCAGGAAGTATTATTACCAGGGTATTGGGAACTTCTTTCACCATTAATGCTATTGACACTGCCAAGGATATAACTATTTCAGTTATAACCGGAAAAGTTGCTTTTTACAATAAAAATGATGAAAAGCAACAAGTCATACTGACTAAAGGAGAAAAAGGTACATATACCGCAAAGGAAAAGCAAATAACCAAAAGCAAAAACCATGATTTGAATTTTATGGCATGGAAAACAGGGATACTTACTTTTAATAACTCTTCATTACCTGAAGTGTGTAAAGCATTAAACAACTACTACGACACACTGATTTTCGTCCGTCAACCTGAATTGGTAAATCAATCCTGGACAGCCAGGTTTCAAAACAAAGAACTTCATGAGATTCTAAGTATACTTGAAATAACATTTGGACTTACATGTAAGCATAATAAGCAAGGAATTGAGCTGATCGCCAATTAGAACTTTAATTTTATTCTCAGAAAAATGAAACATAATAAAATATATCACATAGTATTTCTAGTTGTATTGTTATGTATTTTTTCACATTTAAACGGACAAAATAATATCCTTGAAAAAGAAATAACATTGCAGGAAACTGAATTTAAGCTCAGGGATATCTTAACGATATTGTTTGAAACCTATTCAATAAATTTATCATATAGCAACAAAGAAATCCCTCTTGATTTGATGGTACAATTTAACCGGAAGAAACAAAGACTGGAAACTATACTGGATGAAATATCACGACAAGCCGGAATAGAATACACCCTGCTTAATGAGATGATCATTATTAAACCCCAAAAGCCATTGCAGAAATATACAATTAGCGGAATTATTAAAGACAAAAATTCAGGTGAAACTTTGCCATATGCCAATGTAGTTGTATTAAATAACCAGAAGGGAACTGTTTCCAACAAATTCGGATTTTATTCAATAACCCTTACAAAAGGGACACATACAATAAGTTTTTGCTATTTAGGCTATGATATATTTCAAACAACCATTGATCTGGATAAAGATATCATCCTTAATATCAATATGGATTCAAAAACAGAAGACCTGGAAGAAATAATAGTAAAGCCTGAACAAAATGACTTGTTAACTATTGAAAGTCGTCTCTCTGA
>CAZWGG010000925.1:0-2155 GCA_964633305.1 uncultured Bacteroidales bacterium | reverse complement strand
TATGTCTCTCAGCGTTCACAAATTTTAGGAATTCAATGATGTTTTGGTTTATTGTAGTCCATTCATTTTCTGCCATAGCATAAGGGTTTGTATCTGAACTATCAACAAGTTTATCAAAACGGTTTCTCACAAAAGAGTCAATCATGCTGTAAGGATGCTTGTACAGAAAGATGTAAAAAGGATTATCAAACAGGTGTTCAATTTTTTCTAATATTTGCAGGTTATATCCATAATAGGGTGTTTTATCAACTAATAAACGGTCATCTAACTTTTTTTGAATAAGGGAATAAACTTCTTTGACATTTAGATTTTTAGCACATAATGATTTAATATATTCTTTGGCTTCTTCGAAAGTAAGGTTATATAATTCCATAAACGCGTAAGATAAGCCATCTCTTGATACTTCGGAAACCTTATACATTTCTTCCCATTCACTTATTGCATTATAAATGAGTAATCCTAATTCAGGCGGGGCAAATAATTTTGAATGGCTGTTGAGCATTACACGTAAAAGGGTAGAACCAGATCGCGGTGTTGATAGTATAAAAACAGCCCTTTTGTTCCTACTACTGTTGTTTTGTACATGGGGGTTCAGGTCTGCCGGTAACCAGTTAAAGTTATTTTTTGATAAGCCTGATGTTGGGATAGTTTTATTTCTGTCCAAATTTGTTTGTAACAGGTTTGCCAAGGTTTTAAGGTTAGTTACTTGTTCTATTTCATGTGTAAAAACAACCAAATTGAAATCTTTTTTCAGTGAAAAGGAAATATTTTTTGATATTTTCTTTAGATGCAGATTTGAAAAATCTATAGGATTACCACATGAATTTAATTTAATCAATAAGTTTTTAAGGTATTGTGTGCATAATAATTCAGATGGCCCTCTTTTTATTTTTTGGATAATTTCCTTTGTCTCCGATTTATTATCTGTTAGAAGATTATAGATTAAAGGCGTTAATTTTGCAACTGTAGGGTTATCGTTTAAGTCATCTAAAGAAATATCTAAAGCGTCATAAATTGAAGAAATTTTGTTTAGAAAAGTTACGGCAATGAATGAATTTCCACCCAGATCATAAAAATTTAAATCTGTATCCAATTCTTCAATTCCAATTATTTTTTCCCACAAACGTATAATATTCTGTTCAATAGAAATTAATGAAACATCATTTGAAAAAGCCAGTTCTTTTTTATCAGATAATTGTTTGGTATTTACTGGAGAATTAATCCAATATCTCTTTCTTTCAAAAGGGTATTTTGGCAATGAGACTTTTTTAAATTTTTCATTGTTATAATAATTATTCCATCTTATGGTTTCTCCATGTAGCCATAGCTGGGCAATAAACATGTTGAAGTGTTCTGGGGTCAATTCAATGTGGTTATTTACTTTATATTCGGAGTATAAGCCAACACTAAGCCTGGAAATATCAATAATATTTAATTCTTCATTCAGCTCTTGGCATGTAAAATTGTTTTTTTGAAGGGTAATTACTTCTTCCCAATAACATAACGAATTAATTTCATCAATATTAATATAATCGTTTTTCGAGATTGAATAATAATTATCACCATCATCCATAGCATCAAATATTTTTGAAATATCCTCAGATGTAATGGTATTATTTATATTTGATTGTGCAGTATCTTTTTGTTTTATATAAAACAAGAGTTTAATTATATTTTCAAACGATAATATGCCGGTATGGTATACAGCTATTAGTTCACCAATACCATAAGCACCGGTTGCATATATTTCTATTCCAAGGTGATTTAATAGTTTAATAAGAGAAACCTGGAAGCATATATAAATGAGCTCATATTCAATTGAAGTTGCCGCGAGAGCTTCTTTTCCTGTTAATTCACTAAAGGTTTTTAGACCAGATAGTGATGTAATTTCTTCAACTTCAGCAAGATAATGATTAAAGGTTTCTTCAAAGAATAAATATCTTTTAACCAGGGATTTACAAATGGACAAAAATCCAATTAAAGGAGGGCCGGTAAAAAGCATGTTATCTTTATTCTCAATAGGATTACATGTATTTTCAGCCTGAAAAATACATTTTTCAAATAATTTATCAGTGTTACCTATATTAGAAACCAGGCAGGCATATCTTTCATTAAAATCTTTTCGGCCGGTATTAAGGGTATAAGCAATATCAAA
>CAZWGG010000924.1:0-2156 GCA_964633305.1 uncultured Bacteroidales bacterium | reverse complement strand
GTTTTTGTCCTCGCTCTTATGTTGCTATGCATTCTTTCAACCTTGTGATTGAAGCCCTCATTCTTTAGCTGTGTAACTATGTTATGCTTTACATTAAATTGTCTTAAATTTTTATTGTAACCAAAAACAGATTTGACAGCTTTATGATAAGCATAAAATCCGTCTGTTGTGCAGATAGAAATTTGGCTTCCTGTTTTTTCTTTTGCCTTATTGATAACCTGTTTCAAATCTTCTGTGCTTCTTCCCCTGACAAATTCAGAAGCAATCATAAAGCGAGTTTCTGTATCTATGCTGTCAATAAAAAATGCTTTCTTTTTATTAACACGATATTCCATTTCATCAACCTGTATCTCTTTTCCTACCTGCAATTTTAAGCCTTCTGTGAATTTTGAAATCATCTTTGAATATTTTACAACCCACTTATAGATTGAAACATTAGACGAATTATGGGGGTAAAATGCTTGTAAATGACTTTGTATCTGTCGTGTGCTGACTCCCCTATAAAACAAGTCAAGGCATAATGTTATTTTTTGCGGAGTATTCTTCATCTTGAAGAAACCATCATCTATTACAAACCTATGTCCACAATCTTTACAACTATATCTTTGGATTTTTCCTCTGTTTTGTGTTTGTCTAAATCCTCTTTTTATGAGGTTTGTACTTTGACATTTTGAACACTTTATCATATTAATAGGTACCTATTAGACTATTTAAATACATCGGTACCTAAAAGTATATATTATAGTTATGTACCTAAAACTATATAAATAAGTGATATTTAATTGTTATATGAAACTTCAAAAACAACTTTCAAGAAAAGTAGGTAATAAAGAATATCCAAAATATGTTGCAGTTATACCCCCCAAAATAATAGAAGAAGCTGGATTAAAAGAGGGGCAGGAATTAGATGTTAGTGTTAAGAATGGAAAGATTATTTTAGAAAAGAAATAAAATGTCAAAAGAAAATAAAACTGTCTATACTTTTATGGTTGTTTTATCTGGTGCAATAATAGGTGGTTTAATGACAAATTTTCCTACAGAACTTTGGCAAAAAGTTTTACTATTTTTTTTAGCAATAATTTTTATTGCAGTTGCTGAAAAGAAATTTAATAAATAAGGAATTAAATTTTAAATTCCCCTGGTTTAAATAGAGTGTCTAAATGTGCTTTCGTGGAACTAACTTCATCTAATAAATGACGAACTTCTTTATCTTCTAATTCTTTTATTGGAAATTGTTCAGAAATAAGAGAAGTCACTTCATTTAATTCTTTTGGATTTAATGTTTCTTGGTTAATTAGTTTTTGTTTTATATTCTGATTCCCTGTTTTTATATTAGAAACAATTATATTTGGAATATAATAAACTTGGGGTAAAAAATCATCACTATATCCTACACTTTTATCTAAGTCTTGAATAACTTTTATTACAAATAAACCTAACTTAGCGGTTTGTTCCATATTCATACTTGGTTTCCACATATTTTCTAAAAATATTTTTCCATAAGGTTCCCCATGTCCTATAACTTTTGGTTTAGTTAGGTTTGTTGGCTCTGGAATGCCATATCCATTAAAAGATTTTAATTCAGCTTCTAATCCTAATCGCATACCCATGATTACACTAAGATTGTTTATTATCAAATGCCTATCTTCTTGATATAAATTATGCATTCCCCTTATCACTTCTTCTGCTATAATAGATAATTGAGCTGGTTGATTTACATTTGACACCGTACCTTCATAATTTTGTATAGCTAGGTTCATTCTATCTTGAAATGACATATAAAGTCCGCTGAGTCCAGAAGCACCCATCACTATAGAAGTAAATGGTTTGAATAGTTTTTTTGAATAAGCATAATCCGCCCCCTCATCTATAGTAACTTTAGTATCGCTTACTAATACCACCCCATCTACACATTTTGCACCTAAAATATATGTCATATCTTTTTTTCTTAAATTATTTATTTTGTATATTAAATATTTCCTAAAGCTTTCTTTATCAATTTTGGTACCTATTCTTCTATTTAAGTTTTTCTTTCCTTCAAGATATATCTTGTTGTTTTTCATTATATTTTTAAGTTCTTATCTCTTAGTTTTTTGGGGTAGAGGAAAACCTTAACTATGATTTGAATTTGAGAGGAGATTTTCAAGATAAGGTTT
>CAZWGG010000923.1:0-2163 GCA_964633305.1 uncultured Bacteroidales bacterium | reverse complement strand
AAAGTAACTGATATACAATAATATAGACCATTATTTCTTAACTTAACGACATTAGTTCGTGCATCTCGCACTCTTGTCGATGTTTTTGACATTTTTATAAATATTAAATTAAACATTAAACACTTTTGAGTGTTCTATATAAAACTAGAACAAAATTAATTTTTCTATATTTGTAAGGCAAGAGATGTTAATAACTTGTAATAAAAAGTTGATAATCAATGGATGACTTACATAAAAATCAAGTGTCGCTCTTAAAGCTTTTAGAACAGAATATTGAAAGTCCTTTGACTATTCGAGAGATTCAAAATGCTTTAGACTTTTCCTCTCCAAGTGTTGTTGCACACCATATACAGCAATTGGAAAAAAAAGGATATTTAAAGCGGAATCCAAACAATCCGAGAGATTATCAGGTTTTTATGACACCTGAAAAAGAAATAGTTGTTCTTCATCAATATGGAAATGCACAATGTGGCCCGAATGGTTCAATCTTAGATGGCAATCCAGTTGATAAAATTCCTATAGCGTCCAAATTATTAAAATTCCCAGCCAGTGAAGCTTTTATAGTTTCTGCTAAAGGTGATTCTATGGAGCCTCGGATACATGAAGGTGATTTATTAATATCTCAAAGAATGTCAAACCCAAATAACGGTGATATAGTTGTTTGCGTATTTGGTGAAGAAGTTCTTGTTAAGAAATTTTTTCGTCAGGATAATCGATATACCTTAATTTCAATAAATAGTGAGAAGTATCCACCAATTCCTGTATATGAAAATGATTATTTAAAAATTGAAGGAATTGTTAGAAATATCATCAAGTACAATTAATTAAAATGAGTAAATCCGAAATACTACTATACCAAACCGAAGACGGACAAACTAAAATAGATGTCCGTTTAGATGAAGAAACCGTTTGGCTTTCACAGGCTCAGATGAGTGAGCTTTTTCAAAAAGAACGTTCTGTAATAACTAAACATATTAAGAATGTTTTTGAGGAGGGCGAATTGCAGGAAGAAAGCAATGTGCAAATTTTGCACATTAGTGGTGCAGACCGTCCAGTCAAGTTTTATAATCTTGATGTAATTATTTCTGTTGGTTACAGGGTGAAAAGCCATCAAGGAACAAAATTTCGTCAGTGGGCAACTTCTCGATTAAAAGAATACATCGTGAAAGGATTTACCATGAACGATGAATTGCTAAAACAAGCTGGTGGAGGCAATTACTTTGATGAATTATTAGCCCGTATCAGGGATATTCGTTCTTCCGAAAAAGTGTTTTGGCGAAAAGTACTTGACATATATGCTACAAGTATCGATTATGACCCGTCTTTGGAAATGTCTGTAATGTTTTTCAAAACAGTTCAAAATAAAATGCACTGGGCAGCACATGGTCACACAGCAGCAGAAATAATTTATAATCGGGTTGACTCAGGAAAACCAAATTTAGGACTGAGTAGTTTTAAAGGAAAGAAACCGACAAAACAAGAAACTGAAGTTGCAAAAAATTACCTTGCAGAAGATGAACTAAATATTTTGAATCGTATAGTTACAGCTTATCTGGAATTGGCAGAAATTCAAGCTCTCAATCAAGAACCAATGTACATGAAAGATTGGATTGAACAACTTGATACTTTCCTTAAAATGACAAGAAAAGATATTTTAAATCATGCAGGAACAATCAGCCACAAACAAGCCTTAGATAAAGCTCACACTGAATATAACAGATATAAGGAATTGAGAAAAAATGAGATTTCAGAAGTTGAAAAGCATTTTTTAAAACAAGTAAATGAAACTGAGAAAAAATTGAAGGATAAAAATAAAGGATAGTATAATGATTCCAACCCACACCATCCCTTCGCTCTCAGGCACATTTGGCATTCCCGCAAGTCTTGCCCTCATTCCCAAAATGCCAAAAGAGCCTTTAAGCCCATCCCACTCCAACGGTCGGATTGAGAGACAGCTACATGGTGAAGGGAATCAAGGCCAGCGTACAACAGCCAATATAAGTAAGCTGGGGAAAGGTGGTTTGCCAAACTTCTGTACATTTAATAAAAAAAGTAACGATCTGATAAGTAGGTGGCACGGAAATCCCAGCCTCCTCATATTGGCGAAACGTTGAACTAAACCGCCTTTTGGCGGTAATTTTTAAACAATAAAATAGAGATATA
>CAZWGG010000922.1:0-2164 GCA_964633305.1 uncultured Bacteroidales bacterium | reverse complement strand
TTATCCGCCTACCTTTTTTTTGGCTCAACTGAGCCTTAAATCCTATAATGTTGGCGGTTCGTTGTTTTTTATTTTATTGTTTTACATTTATCTTTAGTCATTTTCTTCATAGTAATAAGAATAATCAATCCCTTTTATAAATATTTTGCGGTCGTTTATTTTAGTAGTAAGTGCATTATTCAAAAGAGTTTTCAGAATATTACTTTTTGTTGGACTTAGCATCATTGCGTTCATGTAATCTTGCTTGCTTATTCTACTCCAATCCACGCATTTTTTGAGACGTTTTTTTAGTATCAAATCTAACCATATTCGGGTGCTTCTGCCATTACCTTCCATGAATGGGTGGGCAATGTTCATTTCAACATATTTGTTTACGATATCGTCAAATGTAGTTTCGGGCATTGCTTCTATTTGCTTTAATGTATTACCTAAAAATCGTGATGCAGCAAATTGAAAACCACCTTTGGAAATGTTTTTTTGTCTTATTTGTCCAGCAAAATCATATAATCCACCAAATAAATAAGCATGAATTTGTTGCAAACCTTTGGTTGTGCCAACTTCTAAGCTGTCGATAAAAGAACTTTCAAATAGTGCATATGCTTTTGTCTTGCTTTTGCCGTCAATGCTTTCATCGCTATATGTAAACCATTCAATAAATCGGTTTGCCTTTTTACTCGAAAATTCTTTGCCCAAAGCAATAATGCCGTTGTAATCCAACATATCGGTTAAATATCGTTTACCGTCATTTGCTAAAAGTTTCAGTTGGGTAGTATCACTAACCAACTCGTTTTTTTCTTTTTTCAATTTAGCTTTAAGATATTTCCAATAATTGCGAGTTTTGGTATAATCGTCTTGGTCAGTAAGTACAGCTACAATATCCAAAACACTAAACCACCACTTGGTGTTTTGCTCGTCCCAAAACGCTCGTACTTCGCGGTCGTCGAAAAAGCGTATGGATATTTTTGCATTACTCATAAATTAATGTAATTTATTCTGTCACTCTGTAATTATTAGTCCAAAGTTATGATAATTTTTATATTGTAGTTAGTGGCTGGGCTTTTTTATTAATAAGGTAAATCATTATCATCTTCAGGTTCTATATCCTCATTTTCAGCCATTTTTCGTAAAAATTCATCTAAAAAATCGGGGTTTTGGGCAATAAGCTCATTAAATCTATCCATATTTCCAGTAGCTTGTGCCGTCATAAGTTGGGACATTAAATCTGTATTTGAAGAAGCCATTTCTCGAAATATCTGGTCATCACCCTTGTTTTTAGATTTTAATCGCTCAATATATTCCTCAATCATTTCAATCATTAATGTTGCGGGTGTATCATCAGGGTGCATATTATATTGTTTTGATTGCTCAAATCTTGTTCTGTTATGTTTAAGCATTACTTCTTTACATGCTTCAATAGTAGCATTCATGGCATCTAATTGCTCAAAAACTTTACCTTTTAATTCGTTAGGGGAACAACCTATATTTGATGCCAGTATCTTTTTACTGTATTCTCTATTGTTTGAATTCTGACTGGGAGTTTTTTGAGTTAGGTTTTTATTTCCGAATCGTGAAATAACATCAATGTTTTTATCAATTTGGTATGAGAACTCAGGGGTAACTCGTGATTTATAAGGAATAAGTATTTGACTAATATTCTCAGCAATTAGAAAAAGGTTTTCATTAGAATATCTATAAATCTTAGGATTTTCATTCCTGAAAATATAAAAGACTATAAATTGCGAAAATATAAACATTGAATTACTTTGACTTATTCCATTCTCAATTAGAGGGGTTAAAAACAGATATGGTAAATCAGTAAGAAATTCTTCCGGAAAATCAAGCTTATACCTATAATTTAAATCCTGAAGGTATCTAATATGAGCAACAACAAAATCATTGGTGTTTTTCCAATATTGACTAATATTATTGATCATAATTTTGTTGAATCTGGCGTTTCACATCCTATCGGTGAAGAAGAAATTAATCCAATGCTAGAATCACTAAACCAAATTGAAATGTATTTAGAAAGTTTAGTTTCTGAAATCGAAAGAGAGAAATTAAAAAGTGTTTTTTTATGTCATTCATCAAAAGACAAAATTTTTACACGAAAGTTAGCTGGTGATTTAACTTATCGTGGGGCAAAAATTTGGATAGATGAAGCAGA
>CAZWGG010000921.1:0-2165 GCA_964633305.1 uncultured Bacteroidales bacterium | reverse complement strand
AAACCGCTAAAACTTTGAGTAAAAGTATAAAACTTTAAATTACCCATATCCCCCGGCTTACGTATATTGCGTGTTGTACGCTGGCCTTATTCCTTCAATTTCTCATCAATAAAATCAGTATTTGTCATTTCATTCTCAATATACCATTTCCCATTAAGAATTCGCCATTGAGTTAAATAAGTCCCTGTCAATTTAATATTTAAATCAGCTTTCCAAACTCCTCTATCAACTGTAATCGAATCTGATATAATAAAAGATTCAGTTTTGTTTTCTGTAAAACGAAATCCCGAAGCATACAAAAAACTATAATATCCTTTAATGTATTCTCTACCATGTATTTCCCGATAATTATCAGGAATCATACAAGCATTATCCAAATACATTAATCCAATTGAGTCAATTTGCCCAGTATTAAACCAATCTACGAATTTCGAATTTAATTCTATTAATGTTTCTTTCACTTTTTCATTGTCTTGAGCCTTTGTATCTACTCCTATGAAAAGAGAGAATAAGATTATTGAAATACATGGCACTGATAAAATTGCTATTTTTCTCATTGTATTTGTTTTTAAGTTAAATAAATCTAAAACATATTTATAAAATTGCTCGAACCAAATTTTAATTCTATAAGCCGTTCTATCAAGCTTATAAGTGAATTTGCCAAATGAATTATAAATCTCATAATCTAGGCTTTCAAAAATCAGTTTTATTGTATAGCTCCTTGGTGTGACTTCGGCTGATTCTATCCGTTGGATGGTTCTCAAACCTAATTTGCATTTCTCAGCAAGCTCTCCTTGTGTCAAACCTTTTGCTAGCCTTAATTCTGAAATTTTTCTGCCTAAATCTGGTTGTTTCATAATTCATTTAAATTCGAGACAAGATTATATTTAACTTAAAAATTAATCAAATTTAATCATTGTATTTGATACGTCATTCTTGCGTCATTAAATGTTATTAGTTAATAATCAACGCTTTTATACATTGTTGTAGGGCGTTTTTCATTCATAATGCTGATAATATAAATCTCCCAAATAATCATGAAATCCCCATCCGATTCCATCTGTGTCCGTCACTATTTTATATGCTCTTTTCTCAAATTTATCCAAAAGCCCGTTTTGGTCAATTAATTCTAAAGCATTCGAAAAGGTATTTTCAACACTCGTATAGAAATTCTCATCTATATCACCATATTCGTTTGTGAATTCAACTCCAT
Source organism: uncultured Bacteroidales bacterium (assembly GCA_964633305.1). Lineage (GTDB taxonomy): Bacteria > Bacteroidota > Bacteroidia > Bacteroidales > UBA10428 > CAZWGG01. The sequence continues at coordinate 952 of CAZWGG010000921.1, read as the reverse complement.
TTTCTACGAAATGCAATAATAAATCAGCTAAACTCTCTGCCGATGTACCGAGCTTTTTAAAATCGTTAATTGCTTTTCTTGAAATCGAAAGTTTTAATTGGTATCCTCTTTTTGGAAAAAATCCTTCTGTAACCTTTTCTTTATACTGTTCGAGAAGTTTCTTTTCATCAGGATTTATGTAAAAGTCAAAATATTCTTTTACAGGTTTATATTTCTTATAAAGTTCAGAAATATGTTTTATCAATTCCTCTTTATTAAGCCTATTCAACTCTGATTTTATTTCTCTTAATCCCATCTTATTTTCTAAGAGTTATTTCCTCAAAACATTCAATTAAACTTTTTAGTCCAACCAATATTATTCCTCGTGTTTCATTTTTCATATTTAAAAGTGCAACTTTCTGGTTGAATTGAAAAATAACTCCTGTAAATAATGCTTTCGAATTTAAATTTTCTAAATCAGCAGAAATAACTTCCAGTTTTGATTTTCTACTTTGTTCTCCCTCAAAATATTTGAGCATATGAATATTTCTTTGTTGAATCCTTATAAATTGAGACTCTGTAATTTTTGCGATTTCTGTTTGACGATGCTTATTAAAGAATTCCCAGATTAGAAAGAGAACTTTCATTATTTCTTCTAATTCAAAAGGTTTCAAATCGAAGCGATAACCAAGAATTAACGAAATCAGGAAAGGTTGTTTCTGTGATATTATATCCGATTCCTCATTAACGTATTTTTCATCTATTAACTCAATTTTTTTGATTAATTGACCAACTATCAGACTTTCTTTTTTATCCTCTTTTGATATAATCATTTTATCATTCTCTTATGTTTGGCAGCCGTTCGGTCAAATGCCCTACAACGTTCAGTGCCGGACAGCTAAGCGGGTTACCCCGCTTTCGCCTCCTCAGAGCCGGCCATGTTTCTTTCGTTGCAACCGGTTCAAGCATCCTG
>CAZWGG010000920.1:0-2166 GCA_964633305.1 uncultured Bacteroidales bacterium | reverse complement strand
CGTTGAAAAGAAAGCATGATTCATCTAGCATTAGGAAGTGGAAAAAAACTTCAACCCATATGTCTTAAGACCCTGCGTTTTAGTAATTGGTGAATTCACACTTCTGACACATTTGTTGTGTAAAAGATTGTCTGAAAAATCTTTCAATACATTAATATATGAAGATGAGAATGAAAACCTCGATGAAAATATTAAAAAAGCATTTTCACCTTTTTTAGTACACGAGGAAGAAATTCCAGAAAAAATTGATTACATAATATTTGTTAATTACCAAAACAAAAATTATTTGCCAAATAAACCTTCAAGTTACTTAATTGGTAAAACTAATAAGACGGTTTCTCTTTCTGAAAAATATAAAACTAAAACATTGTTTGTCCTGCCGTATAGACTAAATTCCGACTCATACAGATTTCTCAGAAAACAAGTCGAAAAACTCATTTCTGATAAAAGTATTTACTCTGGATTTTTGTTTTTGGGCGACCTGTTTTCTCTGGATCCATTTTATGAAAACATTTTTGAAAATAGAAATAATTTCACTTTATATGCACATGGCAAAAGTTATCCTGTTGACACAAGCCTCGCTGTTAATTGGATTGAAGAAAAATTATTTTCACTGGATGCTTATGGAAAAACTAAAGCCTTACTTTCAAAAGAGATCTCTTTTGAAAAAATCAAAAATTTGCTAGCAAAAGAAAATCCAAAGGTAGTTGTACGAGAAAGTACAAAACAATGGAAATATTTTACAGATGTTGAAAAAGAGTATGTAGACATAGAAGATTTTGACAAAAAATTGAATAAGCTAATTAATTTAGTAATAAGGAACAAATCTCATTTTAAAACGAGTAACAAGCGTTTTTCATTAGCACACTTTGTAAAAGCAAAATTTTTTATAATTTCTCATGCTTTAAGAAAAGCAAAAGACACGAGTTTTATAATAAATATTAAAAGTAGTTTTATAAAAGATTGGTTTAAGCATTTTAAAAGACCGATAAAAATAAAACCGAGACTGTTTTTTTACCTGCTGTTTGTATTTTTAGCAACCCCTTTTGTGATTCTTTTTGTCAATGCACTTTTATTTATTTCTGCGAATAGGATGATAAGTCTCGGTAGATATTTAACCTCCGAAAAAATTTACACAACATCGCGTTATCTATCCAAAACAAATATAAAATATTCATCACTGATTAGAAACGCTCCTTACATTTTTCTGCCTTACGAATATATTTACGATACATCAAGCATTTTAGGAAAAGCTGAAAATATAATATTGAAATCATTTGATGTACAAAAAGACACATTTGAAATATTTGAAAAAGCGATCAATGAAGAGGATTATGATTTGAAAAATAAATCAGAAAAAATAAATCTAAATTTATCTTCACTGCAAAATAATATAAGTCTTTTGACTGCTGATCTTGATAATCTTAATCCATGGGAAAAAAAGGTAACAAATTACTTTTTTAAAGATATGAACTTGTTAGACAAAAGGGAAGACGTGTACTTGTTTGAAAATATTTCAAAAAACATCTCTGATATTTTAGGGATAGACGGCGAAAAGTCGTATATGCTTTTAGTGGAGAATGACGGGACTTTAATGCCTTCAGGCGGGTTGATCGATTCGTTTGCGATTATAACTTTTGAGAACGGCAAGTTAGCTGGAGTTGATTATTACGACATAGAATCGGCTGATGGAAAATTGGCAGGAGTAGTTGATCCGCCGCCTGAGTTGAAAAAATACTTAAAAGTTGATAATTGGTTTTTTAGAGATTCTAATTGGTATGTCGATTTTCCTGCGTCGGCAATTAAAGCAGAATGGTTTTTAGATAAAGAAATGAACATCTCGGTCGATGGTGTAATTAGTCTTAATAAAAAAGTTTTAGAAAACATTTTGGATTCATTAAAAATTGAATATAGAAAATCCGGATTGAGCAAAAGAGGAAACACTTATCCGCTTTCCGAAAGTTCAAGCAATAATTTGGATTTATTGGAAAAAATAATTGAAGGAATGCAAGGTGTGTCTGATGCAAACGGTCTGAAATTAACAAATTTAATATACAAAAATCTTGAAAATAAAAACTTAATGATCTTTTTACACGATAATAATCTAAAGGATATTTTAGAAAAGCTAAGCTGGGATGGAAGTTTACTTAAAAAAGAATGTATAAA
>CAZWGG010000919.1:0-2167 GCA_964633305.1 uncultured Bacteroidales bacterium | reverse complement strand
CAATAGTTATTTTTTTCATTTATAAAAAGTTAGTTATTGGGATATACAACGTATTACATGATCAAAATTAATGTATTTTACCGATATCAAACAGACTTTTACCGATTTGTTGTTTTTTAAATTTATAATACATTCTATTTTTGTTCTATAATATAATCTTTTAAAATATGAATATAGAACATAGAAAACACGATAAACGATTATTTGTTGGGATAATAATATTGCTTATTGGAGTTGCTTTACTAGCTAGTAATTTTGGATTATTCAATTACGAAATTAAAAGGTACTTTTTTCGTTGGGAAATGATACTTATTGGAGTAGGCTTTTTTTCAATTCTGTCCAATGAAAACAAAGCATTCGGTATTATTGTGCTAGCAGTTGGCGGGGCATTTTATGCAAGAGATTTTTTACATTTTCATTTTAATTTTTGGGAACTATTTTTCCCTGCCATGTTAATTGTTATTGGCCTGGTAGTCATCTTTCATCATAGCACATACAGAAGTATACATAAACACAAATATAATAGGTCATTATCAACTGATGATATGCTTGATGAGATATCTATTTTTGGAGGAAGTGAGAAAATTATAAATACAGATAATTTCAAGGGTGGTAAGATGACAAGTATTTTTGGCGGACAGAAAATAATTTTATCCAAATCAAAGCTTGCTCCTGGTAAAAATGAACTTGAACTTTTTGCCCTGTTTGGTGGTTTCGAACTTATTATTCCTGAAGATTGGAAATTAAATGTTAATATTTTACCTGTTTTTGGAGGTTTTTCAGACAAACGGCTACCAAATCCACAAAAAGACCAGGAAAGTGATAGGGAACTTACTATAGTAGGTACTGTGATATTTGGTGGAGGTGAAATTAAAAGCTTCTAATTTAACACAGTGATTATTCCGCTTTACGGCAACCGGCGCTATTTTTTATTATATTTTGGTATTTGGACATTAATTGCTTGTGTCCATCTTTTTATTCTCACCTATTATGATATGTTTGGTGTTGACATTGCTCTATCTGAAGCAATTGCTGCCAATTTTATTATTGCGTTAGTTGGTCTGTGCCTTTGGTATCCTGTATTTTATATAAACAACAAGTATTTAAATATTTTTATATCCATAATCCAGCAAGTTTTTATGAGCTTTATTGCAAGTGGATTATGGTTCGGATTAATCTATTTATTTTTATCTACTGTTTTGAGAAATAAACCTGACTATATTAGTTATTTACATGAATCGATCCCATGGAGACTTTCTTTTGGCCTTCTATATTATTTTCTTATTGCATTATTATATAACCTTATTATCTATTATCAAAATTTTAAAGATAAATTGGCAAGTGAGACTGATTTGAAAGCTTTAATAAAAGAATCGGAGTTAAATTCACTAAAATCACAGATAAACCCGCATTTTCTGTTTAATAGTTTAAACTCTATTAGTTCTCTTACTATAATAAGTCCTGAAAAATCAAGGGAAATGATAATAAAACTTTCTGAATTTCTTCGCTATTCATTATCTCAAAAAAAGAATCATATAACTACCTTAGAGGAAGAAATTAATAATTTGAGCAGGTATCTTGATATTGAAAAAGTAAGATTTGGAGAAAAATTAAAAATTATTAAAAATTTTGAGGGCGATTGTTTGAGAAAGAAGCTTCCATGGCTGATTTTACAGCCTGTAATTGAAAATGCAATTAAATATGGAGTATATGAAAATCTTAAGGAATCAATAGTGGAAATTAATGCACGATGTAATGAAAGTATTTTACAGGTAACAATTAGCAACAATTTCGAAGAAGAACTTATTATAAATAAAGGAGAAGGGATAGGATTGCAAAATATCCGACAACGGTTAAAAGTAATATACGGTAATAAGAATTTGTTAAAAATAGTGAAAAAACAAAACATTTTTGTAGTCAAACTTACATTTCCTCAATCAACGTTACTAAGCTAAGGATTTAAAAATAAGGACAGACGTTCGCTATTAATTAAATCATAAATCGTTAACTTATTTGAAGCCAAGCTCAGCGAGCTAATCGATACACGTTAATGATTTTCTTAATGTATTTTTGATATAAATATTTATCTTTGCAGCCTGACACAAAATCATAGATTGATTTTACAAGTTGGTCGCGTGGCCGAGTGGCTAGGCAGAGGTCTGCAAAA
>CAZWGG010000918.1:0-2168 GCA_964633305.1 uncultured Bacteroidales bacterium | reverse complement strand
CCGCAAGATAGCGGTCAAACTTATCCCGCCAGTGGGTTTTTACAACGATAAAATCTAAAGGTTTCAGCTTGTTATTGAGGTAATTCATGGCTTTTACACCCTCATCCGTTTTCACGGGCGGGGCATCGAGCCTGTGCAAACGTATTTTTTGCCGGATGAAGATTTTAAAACCCAAGTCCAGAACAGCCCACAATGTGTCGCCATCCAGTACCTTTTCCACATACGCTTTGTAGGTGTAAATTTGGCTTATAGGAACATCCGTCTTTTGTAAGGTGTAGCGGTTAGTTACCTTTTCAACCCGAACCGTCTGGTCGGGGGAAAAGTCGTTAAGATTGGCTATATCCACACCCGTAAAGATATTAAATCCGCAGTCTACAACCAGCCTGCTGTTATCGGGCTTGAGACAATCGATTCTTTTGATTTTATATACATAGGGAATACCTCGTAAAATGCTGAGTTTTTCCTTTTTTGGTGTGGTATCTACAACAGGGGCTTGATTCTGTTCTTCATCGGTTATGAGTTCCCGCAGCTCCCTTACGGATATGGAATCCTCTTTGATTTTATCTATATACTCACGTCTTTTTTCCCTGTCTTTAACAGCGAGTAATGTTCTATAGTGACTCCATGTCAATTCTCGCCCTGTGGCGACTATTGGGAACGTATTATAAAACTGTACCATTCTGTAAAGCAGTGCTTCGCTTATATTGATCTCCGCTGAAAGTCGTGGAAACAGTTCTTTTCCATATTCCGCCCGTTCTTTATGCTCTAAAATGTGGGTGTGGATGTGCTTGCCCATGCGCCAGTACACGCCCGCTTTTTCGGTTTCTATGGTCTATTTAAGCTTTTATCCCGTGTCCTTTATTTCCTGTTTTAGGGTTTTCACAAGGGTTTTATAGGAAGTGGTGACGATTGCTTTGTCTGACATGGTATGATCCTTTTTTCTATATTGTTTTTTTAATTTTCGACGGCGGGTTGTAAACGATTGAGGAATTATAAACTAAGTTCGATTTGGTCATAGAAAACGCTGCTTTCTGGTTCACGAAGCGTAACTTTTTTAACAATACCTGTTACTTTCACTTGCTTATACCGCCCCTGCAACGTCCTGTTTTGGGGCGGTAGTTTATCCGCACGGCAAGGGCAAGAAGACAGGGAAGTCTTCTTGCCCTTGCCCCCGCCCGCCATTTTTATTGAGGAAAAATTCTTGTCCAAATATCTTAAATGTGTTTTAATTATTATAGTGTTATTTGATTTTTTATCTAAAAGTTAGGATAGATGCGAACCCTGTTTTTATATAACCTTAAATGTCATAAAAATCTATTCACAGCAAAATCAAGTTGTGCTAAATAATCGCGGTGTGCCTAATGTTGAATGAAACAAGTTATTGAACTTAATATTTATACTGACGGGTCTTCTTTAAAAAAACCGAGAACTGGTGGAATTGGTGTAAGGTTTATAATATCGCGCGAAGGAGAACCCGATGAAATAAAAGATATTCCTTTTGTCGGCTATAAAGGTGCCTCAAATAACCAAATGGAATTAAAAGCATGTATCTGTGCATTGCAAGAAGTTTTTGATGAAGAATCTTTCCACTCCTTAAGAGAAATAACAATTCATACAGACTCAATATATGTAGTTAGAGGCGATAAAAGTGCTCCCTATTGGAAACGGGATAAATGGTTTTTAAAGAATGGTCAACCTGTCTTGAATGCTAAGCTTTGGGATAAGTATTTACGTCTAAAGGCGAAACTTGGGAAGAGGGTCAAAATTAATAAAGTTAAAGCTCATGCCGGAAATGAACATAATATTGCTGCTGATTCTATGGCCAAATCTTCTGCTAAATTACCATTTCATGAACCATTTTCAACAATTGAACTAAGAAGAAAAACGTCTATCAAAACCACTAGAGTAGGAAGTATCTCGAAACTTGGGCAGAGACTATCCATTCGAATTGTTACTTCAGAGTATCTCACTACCCAAAAAATATTCAAGTATAGGTGTGAAGTTATTTCAAGTCAAAGTCAATTATATGGAAATATTGATTTTTTATATTCAAAAGAGTTGCTTAAAGTATCTCATAAATATCTAATTACTCTTTCTAAAGGTGGTAAAAAACCATTTATAAATAAAGTATTGAAGGAAATTCAGGTGTAATTGCACGCGATTATTGT
>CAZWGG010000917.1:0-2175 GCA_964633305.1 uncultured Bacteroidales bacterium | reverse complement strand
CACTCTATTGAGTAAATGTATGAAATTTTTCATTCCTATAAATCTCTAATTATTGATTTTTTAATAAATGATACGACTTGAAAACAGGTTATATTACTTCTTTTTCAAATTGTTTCAGCTTCTTTTTCGCTTTTTTGTTGCTCCTTTTCCTCCCAGGAACCCCCAACCCCCGCTTCCAAGAAGAAATCCAAAAGCATACCAGGCACCGTTATTATTTTGTGCAAACATAGTAACATCATCTTTAAACAACATTGCAACAAGATCAAAAGGCGCTATGAACCCATGCCATAAACCACCTAAGAAACCATACGTATGGCCATGAAGGCACCCGTCAACAATTTCTTTTTTTGCACAAGCGGTAAAAAATAGTATACAAAAAGCAATAATCCCTATTTTAACTACTATCGGAGTTGTGTTTAATGTTTTCATAGTATTACTTTATAATGCAGATTATAAGTATAATTTGTGAAATATACTTTTCATGTTAAATATAAATCATAATATTGCTACTATTTCATTTTTATCAAGTAATAGTTCTCCGGGTATAAAATTACCATTTATTTCGTTTCCATTTACAATAAGTTTTGTGATACCTTTTTCCTTTTTTCCCAGATTCTTAATGTTTATATACAAGATTTTGTTTCTAAAACGGCGGGTTACCTGTATTTGTTCCCAATCAGATGGAATACACGGGTCAATTGTAATACCCTTATACTCAGGCCGGATTCCCATGATGTATTGCGAGGCTGCATAGAATGCCCATGTGGCAGCACCGCTCAACCATGGTAAACGCGCTGCTCCGTACCGTTTGCTATATCTGCTATGTGTAGACTGGCAATAGACATAAGGTTCGATTTCCCTGGTTTCTGCTTTGCTATTCATAGCAGCAGGCATATACGCCTGATAATACGAATAAGCCCTGTTACCATTCCCATTTAAAGCCTCTGCTATGATTGCCCATCCTTGGGTATGGCAAAATATAGCCCCGTTTTCTTTCATTCCTTTATTAAATAGAGTAGTCTTTATTACATCTAAATCTGCTTTTTCGTAAGGTGGGTGGCAGATCATAAGTCCATATTCTGTAAACAATCTTTTATGTACCTCCTCCATTATATTTTGTGCTTTTTCACCACTCACATATTTACTAAATACAGCCCATGATTGTGGGTTGAGCCAAATGGCTCCTTCTTCGTCATCTTGTGTCCCATATTTTAACCCATCGTGCCGGAAAGCGCGTAAATACCATTTGCCATCCCATGCATGCTTTTCGATGTTGGAGTCAAGTATTTCAAGTTGTTTTTCTGCCCAGGCTTTTTCACCGGTAATTTGCAAAAAATCGCAGATTTCAGAATATGTATCCAGTGCAAAACGTAATTGAAAAGCTACAAATATCGATTCTCCTCTTTGGCCGAGCATCAGGCAATCGTTCCAGTCGGCTGACAGGCCGCAGGGTAAACCATGTTTCCCTAATCGTTGAAGATTGAATTCAATAGCTCTTTTCATGTGCCCTAAAACGGTATCTGATCCATGATCAGCATAAGGAAGCTTTTTCATATAAAAAGATAAGTTTCCTGTTTCTTTTACATAAGCGGGAATAACATTAAAAAACCACAAGCAATCGTCTGATCTGTAGTCGGTTTCCTCAGGAGCTTCCATATTTCCCGGATCATGTGAAAAAGGATTTATTACCGGAATAGCACCTCCCGATGAAACCTGCCCGGTAATCATTAGTTCGAGCCTTTCTCCCGCTTCATCGGGGATAGAATGGAATACCCCCAGTAAATCCTGAAGTGTGTCCCGGTATCCCAGTCCGTCTCGTTCGCCGGCATATACCAGGCTTGCTGCCCTTGACCATGCATAAGTAATAAGGCAATTGTAAGGACTCCACATATTCATCATACTGTTAAATTCGGTATCGGGCGTGTTAACAGACATCCCGTTGAGCCGGTTATACCAATATTTTTTTAGTTTTTTAAACTCTGTTCTAACGGAAGATAAATCGTTAGTATCTTGAATTGCTTTTTGGCCTTCTTTACCGGCTTTACCAATGCCCATAACAACAACGAATTCCCTTTCAGCATTTGGTTCCAATTCAATATCAAACTGAAGAACACCGCAACCATTATCTCCGGAGGCAATTGACCCGGTACACTCACCTTTGTTAACCACTTGTGG
>CAZWGG010000916.1:0-2181 GCA_964633305.1 uncultured Bacteroidales bacterium | reverse complement strand
ATTGAACGGTTCAGTTATTAACAAAAACCGGAGGTTTTTAGACAGTCTGACGTTAGCAACAAGGCGAAAAAAAGAGCAAGTTCTGTCTATCACACATTAACTTAAAGTTTATATTTGAATTATTAATACATATTTAGCATTTGATTCTTTCCCAGATAACTATTAAATAATTTTTATTCTTTTTAGATAATTGTTTTGATTTAATTGATAAATTATCACCAATTAATGAAAATGTTCCAATATGTGAAGAATTACCCATTAGATTAGGTACAAAACTTACTTCTACACTATGGACTATTTTATCATTATCAATAGAATATCTTCCAGAATATGCAATAAAATTTTTGGAAATTGCCAAGCGTTCAGCATCAGGGATTCCCACTGCCGCTGGTACACTTACATTGGGGCGACCTTCACCTGAAATAATTCCTGACATAAAACCATCATTTTGATATAAAAGAAGACCTTTTACTTCTTTGCCTAAAGGGAAAATTACTTCACCTGTTTCTTTTCTTAATTCAAGAGATAATAATCTCCATGTACCAATAATTGTCTTCATCACTTGTTTTTTTTAGTTATCCTGCCATTCTTTTTATAAGTATTGTAAATATGCCAAAAGGCAATAATTTTCTAATTCGCCAAAATAATTTTGCATCGTTCCCGGCTAAATATCGAAGTCGTTCACTTTCATCTAATGCGGCTTTATATATAACTTTTGCGACTACAATAGGGGCACTAAGGTTATCTCTCCTTTTTTCATAAGCTGCCAATCTTTTTTCAATGGTTTCTTCATACGCAGGCACATCTTTTTTTCTAACTATGATTGTATTATCGGCAAATTTTGTTTTTATTGCACCTGGCTCAACTATTTTAACCTTTATCCCTTGTTTATTCAATTCAAAACGAATTGATTCGCTAAAACCCTCTACGGCAAATTTTGCTGAAGCATAAAAACTACTTAACGGCATACCGATAAGCCCACCCAAAGAAGTAATGTTGATAATTTTGCCCCTTTTATTTTTTCTAAAATGTGGAATAATTTCACGTGTTACATTCATTACACCAAAAACATCAACATCATAAAGTGCCTGAATTTGCTTTGGGTGTCCTCCTTCGAAGCATCCAGTTAAATTATAAGCAGCATTATTAACAAGTACATCAATATTTCCAAAATGATTAACTGCATAGTTTACTGCTTTTTGAATTGACTCAATGTTGGTTACGTCTAATGGAATAATTTTTAGATTATTAGAATTAACTAATTCTTTTTCTTTCTCAGGATGACGCATAGTAGCTGCAACATTCCATCCCATTTTTTGAAAATAATAGGCAGTTGCTTTTCCTATTCCTGAAGAAGTTCCTGTAATCAGTACTGTTTTTTTCATATTACAATATTTGAAATGTAGTTTTACAAACTAACTATGTAGGTTGAAAAATTGTTTACATTCGTTTTAGTAAGGAAATCAAAGTATTTATTTCCTTTTCGTCATACCTATCAGATACCTCGTTAATAAAACTAGAATATACTTTATTATAACTTTCAATTATTTTTTCGCCTTTAGAAGATAAACCTAAAAAATATACTCTCCCATCTCCTTTTGATTTTGTTTTTGTAACAAATCCTTTTTCTATTAATTTGGCTACCATCAAAGTTACTGTGGGTTTACTATAACCAAGTTTATGCGTCAGTTCAACAAATGTGGGATTATCTAAATTGTGGATTTCTTCTATGTAACGGAAACTCGACATTGAAAAGTCCTGCAATTCCATACTCTCCAATTCCTTTTCTTTTATCTCACGTATTTTTTTCGAAACACCTTGAATGGTTAATAATAGTTCTGCAGCTTTGGTCATCTTAAATAAATTTCGCCAAATGTAAAAACTTTTAGTTAGTTATGCAAACTAATTTTATTATTTTAGAACTAATGGAATAAATTTGTATATTGAAATTTATATTTTTATTCCTCAAAAATTGAAATAATGAATTTATAAACGCCCAGTTGCTAACATGCGGTCATAAGTGCATTGCGCAGAAAGTGTTAACTTTGAGCTGCAAAACATTTAATGGAAGGTTTATCGGTTTGAAAGTAAAGTGCAATTAATTGCGCACCGTTTCATACCGCTGCCCGTCAGCCTGTGCAAAAACTACCATAAACTGTTAATAACCTGAATATCTTATTA
>CAZWGG010000915.1:0-2192 GCA_964633305.1 uncultured Bacteroidales bacterium | reverse complement strand
ATTACCCGGCTATCGATTTTTATGACAGAAGCATCTCCAACGGCTCTTTTGATGTAGACTATGCCCTTTTCCAAAAGGGAATATCACTAGGTATTATTAATAAAGAGGATGAAAAAATTAAAACTTTAAATTCACTTGTATATAATCACCCATCATCAAATTATGTTGATGATGCATTGTACGAATCGGGAGAAAGTTATGTAGCAATAAACCAACCCGATAAAGCAATTATAAGCTACACTAAGCTGGTAGAAAATTATCCCAATAGCAGTTATACTCCAAAAGCACTGGTTAATTTAGGGTTAATACATTACAATGCAAGCCGGGCACAGGAAGCTATGGTTACCTATAAAAAAGTAATACGTGATTATCCCGGGTCTGTGGAAGCTAAAAGCGCATTGAATGGGATCAAAAATGTGTATGTAGATCAAAATGATGTGGACGGATATTTTTCTTATGTAAAAAAACTAGGCAGCTTCGCCCGGGTTACAAGCAAGGAACAGGATTCGTTAAGCTATATTTCTGCTGAAAACCTTTATATGTCAGGTAACTGTGACGAATCATCCCAGCGTTTTAAACAATATATTGAAAAGTATCCTGATGGAAGTTTTATACTCAATGCATATTTTTATAAAGGTGATTGTAATTACCAGTTAAAACAATATGAACTGGCTTTACAAGCATTTAATTATGTTATTAACAAACCTAAAAATTTATTTACAGAACAGGCTCTTTTAGGAGCGTGCAGAATTTCTTTTACACAGGAAAACTATAAACACGCCCTTGAATATTATAAAAAACTTGAAAGTGTATCCGAAACCAATGGTAATTTGCTTGAATCGAAAATTGGACAAATGCGGTGCTGTTATCTTCTTGAAGATTATTCAGCAGCAATTGATGCAGCAAAAAATGTTCTTAAAGCAGAAAAGATATCCAAGACCCTTGAACGGGAAGCAAGATTTAAACTGGCAAAATCTCTTTATGCTACAAACAAACTGGCACTTGCCCTTGAGGAGTTTACGAAATTGGCCGTTGAAGTTAGCAGTGCAGAAGGGGCAGAATCAAAATACAGGATCGCGGAAATCTATTTTAAACAAGGCGAAACTCAAAAAGCCGACAAGGTGATATTTGATTTTACAGAAAAAACAACCCCTCATCAATATTGGATGGCCAAAAGTTTTATTTTGTGGTCAGATATTCTTGAAAAACAGGGAGATATTTTTCAGGCAAAAGAAACATTGCAAAGTATTATCGATTATTATGAAGATGCAAATGATGGAATAATTGATTTGGCTAAAGAAAAACATAAAAAGCTTGTAGAAAAACAACAAGCCGACGAAAAAGTAATTGATGAGCAGGATATTGAAATAAACTTGAATAAGTGAAAATAACAACAGTTTAACATTTTACGATGATGCATAATAGTAAAAATTTAATATATATTATTTTTCTTGGTTGTATTTTACAGGGAAGCTATGCACAAGATATTAACAGGAACGTTATTGTAGTAAAGCCTTATGAGCCAGAACTTTCAGGTGTTAACAAAATAAGTGTTCTGCCAAAAATTAAGGATACGGCAACAGTATCTCCGTCAATTGACTATTATATTTTACCTTTCAAAATAGAGACAGTGTTTAAACCTAGAAATATAAGCGCTGCCAAAATGATTGGTGTTCCTCTTGAAAAGCTATACAAAAGTTATTTACGGCTTGGACTAGGCAATTATTTCACAAAACTTGCTGAATATAACATCAATACACTTCGTTCAAAAGACCATGCATTTGGGGCTTATTTCATACACAAATCATCAAATACAAAACTTAAACTTGATAACGGGGACAAAGTTCCTGCCGGTTATTCCCTGAATAAATTTTTACTTTATGGTAATAAATATTATGAAAATGCCGAACTTTCAGGTAAATTAAGGTATAAAAGCAACGGATTACACCAGTATGGTTACAATACCGGGTTATTTACAGACTCTTTACCTGATATTAACAGAAAAGATATAAAACAAAAGTTTCAAAAATTCGGAGCTGCAATAAAACTTAATTCTACCTTTACCGATTCTTCCCGCCTGAATTATATTCTCGGATTAGATTACGATTATTTTGTTGATAACGACAAAAACTATGAAAACATAATAAATATACAAGCCGGGCTGAATAAGCTATTTGGCAGAAAAGTATTTG
>CAZWGG010000914.1:0-2198 GCA_964633305.1 uncultured Bacteroidales bacterium | reverse complement strand
GCAGTCTATCCTTTGTTAGTATATCACTACCAAATGGATTATGAAAACTCGTTAATTATTATTGTTATTTGGTCAACAATAATTTGGTTAAGTGTAACATTTTTAACAAAGCCAACAGATGATAAGAAACTAATTAGTTTTTACCGTAAAGTACACCCAGGGGGGATTGGATGGAAGAGAATAACTGCTAAAGTTCAAGATGTTAAAGCAGATACAGGATATACGCGACTATTTATTAATTATATTTGTGGATGTTTGCTTGTACTCTTCAGTTTATTTGGGGTCGGAAATTTAATTTTAGGAGAATATATAAAGGCTGTATTATTTATTTTAATTGCTTTGGTTTGCGGAGCAATTATATACAGGAACCTTTCAAAAACAGGATGGTCAGAAGTAATTAAATAAATTAATTATATGAAAGAAAAATCTTTTATAGGAGTTGATATAGGTGGAACTAAAATTGGTATAGGCAAAATAAGTAATAACAAACTAATTCAGGATATAACTCTTGATACCCAGGCAGATGAATCTACCGATGAAATTATTAATGATATTATTAGCGGTATCAAAAAATTAGTAGATAAAAGTGTAGTTGGCATTGGTATAGGTGTTCCGGGACTTATTGACGAAGAAAATGGCATTGTATACGGTGCACAGAACATTCCTTCTTGGAAAGAAGTTCCCTTGAAACTTCATATTGAAGATCATTTCAATATAAAAGTTTCTGTTTCTAATGATGCGAACTGCTTTGCCCTTGGAGAGAAGATATATGGCAAGGGGAAAAAATATAGAAATATGGCGGGATTAGTATTAGGAACTGGTCTCGGAGCCGGATTAATACTTGATAATCAAATATATGGAGGCACATTCTCAGCAGCCGGTGAATTTGGAGGAATATCTTATCTTAGGCATGATTATGAGTATTATTGCAGTGGTAAATATTTTATAAACAATCATAATAAAACAGGAGAAGAGCTTTACAAACTTGCATGTAAAGGCAATATTGAAGCTATTGAAATATTTAAAATATTTGGGAAGCATGTAGGTAATGTTATTAAGGCAATACTATATGCAATAGGGCCTCAAGCCGTAATTCTTGGGGGCTCGGTAAGTGAATCATTTGTTTTTTTTAAAGAAGCCATGTGGAAATCTGTATCTGAATTTCCTCATAAACGTATTACAGAACACCTTGTAATTGAAAGGTCAAACCTGGAAAAGGCTGGTATATTGGGTGCAGCAGCCTTAGTACTTAGAAATAGAAATCTTATATCCGTAGAAGCTATTGAATATGAAAAACATTAGAATTTCGTTTTATTATTTGTTCTTATTTGTTCTACTGTCATGTGCAGGAGAAAATAAAAAAAGTTCACCAGATATCATGATTGCAGGTCTGGTACCCTTGCCCTCTTTTGTTAAAGTTACCGGGGATAAATTTATTTTATCCTCATCAACAAAAATTGTACAGACCGGGAAATATGATAAAAGTTTCCAGATACTTGATTATCTGGTATCCGGAATAAACAATTATGTTGGATTGGTTTTACAGGTAAGTAATGATTCGTCCTTAAAAAAGAAAAACATTATTCTTCTACATCTTAACGCTGAATCGAAAAATGATGAGTCTTATTCTTTGACAGTAACCAATGAGCAGATTCGTATAAGTAGTAGTGGTTCTTCAGGGTTATTCTATGGAGTTCAATCATTATTGCAGCTAATATACCCTCCTACATCTTCTTTAGAAAAAATTGTGATACCCGGTATAGAAATTCAGGATACCCCAAGGTTTAATTGGAGGGGTATGCATTTGGATGTATCACGTCATTTTTTCGAGGTTGATTTTATAAAAAAGATAATTGATTTACTGGCCATGCATAAAATGAACACATTTCATTGGCATTTAACTGATGACCAGGGATGGCGTGTCGAAATAAAGAAATATCCTAAACTCACCGAGGTAGGTGCCTGGAGAGATAAAACACTTATTGGCCATGCAGGGGAAGAACCTGTTCGCTATGATAATACAAGATATGGAGGTTATTATACCCAGGAACAAGTAAAAGAGGTAGTGAAGTATGCTAAAAGCAGGCATATTACTATTGTCCCTGAAATTGAAATGCCAGGCCATGCTGTAGCTGCCCTTAGTGGTTACCCTGAATATTCATGTACAGGCGGGCCCTTTAAGGTATGGCCAAACTGGG
>CAZWGG010000913.1:0-2200 GCA_964633305.1 uncultured Bacteroidales bacterium | reverse complement strand
TAGAGAACTATGAGTTTTTAGATAACAACAACATAGAGAGTTTTGTAAAATATAAAGTGAGAAAGGACAGAAACTCAGGGGAAGACGATGTAGCGAAGTAGAGCAAACTTTCGGTCAAATAAAATGGAATAAAAAATTTAAACGGTTCTTACTACGAGGTACCCCCAAAGTATCAATTGAAATTGGGTTGACAGCAATTGCTCATAACTTACATAAAATGAGCTTATTTATGATTCCAGGAAAGTTATTTGACACTTTTGCGCGAAAAATGGTTCAAATAAAATACGTTTGCAATAAAATCTTATTATTATTCTTTAAGAATTCGTTTAAAGTAAAAAACAACCCTTCTAAAATAAATTTATTCTTAAATTGGAATGAAGTAAAAAAGGCTGCCTAATTTACTTTTTAGACAGCCTCATTTTCTTTGCTATGAAATGCCCTATAGAGCCACAAGGTACGCAGCACTAAACTCGGCAGAAAGGGGATGAATTGGGGTGTTTATATTATTTTTTGGCAGTCATTGCAGTAAGACACGATATCGAAAATGAGAAAAATTCATTAACTTTGAGAAAAATAAATTCATATGGCTTTTGAGACATCAGAAATAAAAAATAAAAAAGGATTCCAGGCAATAAGGATACCTAAAAAAATGCATATAAATGATGATAAAGTATACCTTAAGAAGATAGGGAATGCATTATATATCATTCCATTTCATAATCCATGGCAAAATCTGGTCGAGAGCATAGATTCTTTTACACCTGATTTTATGGATAACAGGGAACAGCCAAATAACCAAACCAGGGAATCCTTTGATTAATGGAATACCTACTTGATACAAATATATGCATCTACATAATCAAAAAGAGGCCTATTTCCGTTTTTGAGAAATTTAAGAATTTATCTATTGGTAGCGTTGGGATATCGTCTATTACCCTCGCTGAGTTACAATACGGGATTATGAAAAGTTCAGATCCACAAAAGAACCAAGAAGCCCTTGAGAGATTTTTAATACCATTAGAGATCATGGATTTTGATTATAAAGCGACAATTGAATATGGCAAGATACGTGCAGATTTAGAGAAAAAGGGTATACCAATTGGGCCACTAGACACTTTGATTGCATCCCATGCCAAGAGCCTGGACTTAACATTAGTTACCAATAACGAGAAAGAATTTAACCGAATACCAGAATTAAAGATAGAAAATTGGATTAAACAATAGGAAAAAGTATTGGGTTAGGTTTCTGTGGGGAGATTTTCATAGCTTTTACGGTAAATATGTACTAAATAATCCTGATTGTTTATACCAACCCCACCCCCCTCTTCCTAAACGACATCGTCCAACCGGTAGAGTTAAACAATTCACGAGCAAACCAGGGAGAGATATCCACCGGAAATGTAACATGTTTTAGAAAAGGATTTGTCCGGCTTTCCTTCCACATGGTATCTTTAATAGTTGTAATGATTTCGAGTGTTTTGTCGGCAAGAAGTATGGATTCTACAGGATCAAAATCATCCGGGGGAGTTTTACGCGCTATGGTAACTGCTATAATAAACTCTCCCCTAAGCTAGCGCGAGCTTGCAGCTCGTGCGAAACCGAAAAAAGTAACCTGTCTTTTGGCTAATGTAATTTGATGATCTTCTGACTTACAGTATACCTCTTATATCACTGACAATAAATCCATTGTTTACTTTTTTTATAAAAGGAAAAAAGCTAAAATGAAGTGTAGGTTAAAAATATTTTTTTAACTTGGGTACGAATAGGGATCAAAGATGCAGCCCAGAAAATCCGACCGCATCATATTTGCAAACGTTGGGTCCTATATTAATTCAAATATGTAAAGTATGTTTAGAAATGTATTTGATTCAAATATTCCTCAAATTAAAAAAGACATAGAAAATTCTAAATTTCCAAAGACAGGCAAGGCTTTATATAGATTTTATGAAAAAATTTTATCTATTAAAGCATTAGTAAACAAGGTGTCAGATATTAAAGAGGTTTATGTGGCTAAAATATTATTAAGAGCTTTGTTTGAACATTTGATTGTTTCGTATTACATCTATTATCGTTCTCAGAGAGAAAAAGATGATAAAATTGGTGAAGAATATTATCAAGAGTATTCCATACAAGAGTCTTTTAAGCAAAAAGGATACTCTCAAAAAATAGAGAATATTAGAAATAATATAACTAAAAATAT
>CAZWGG010000912.1:0-2208 GCA_964633305.1 uncultured Bacteroidales bacterium | reverse complement strand
CTTTTTTTAATAGCATACTCTTTTAAATTGTGTATAGCTATTTTAGTATTAGACATTTCAAAGTGTTCTAATCTTTGTCATGTCAGATACTAAAATTACTATAGTCCATTGTCTGTCATGTACATCAAGACCCAGAAAAATTTGTTGTCCGTTAAAATCTAATTGTTTAGTTTTATGTTTCATTATGTTTTGTAATTAAAAGTTCGAAGTTCTAAATTTAGGTATTTGGGACTTTGAACTTTGTTTTAATTACAAACATAGGGGCTATACAGGTTGGGGTTATAACCGAACTATAATTAAACTCAATGCTAAAAATTTAGGGTCTGTTCAATAAACTGCAATTGATTGATAGTAAAATGAAATTGCTAATTTTTTGTAATTTGCAGATGTAGCATATAAATTTGGATGTTAAACAATGCAAAGCATTTCCTTAAATATATAAAGTAACAATGCAACCATTAACATGCAAATAAAAGAAGGGCAAGAATTTTAGCTGGTATACAACAATATATATTCTATTTCTTTACTTTTAAGTTCGGATTTCATTCATAATTATTTTCTGTAATTTAAGAAATGAACCCAATTACCTTCATAGATACCGAAGTTGAGTCCAGATCAAAAAAAATTCTTGATATTGGGTGCGTTAAGGAAAATGGTGGTTCTTTTCATTCAAATTCAATAGCCGATTTTATTCGGTTCCTTAAAGGCACGGAATTCATTTGCGGACATAATATTTTTAATCACGATTTAAACTACATCGGGGAAGCTGTTACACAAGCCGGTATTAATCCCACAAATACCATTGATACATTATACCTCTCCCCACTGCTTTTCCCGACAAAGCCCTACCATGCTTTACGTAAAGATGATAAACTCCAAACAGAAGACACAAATAACCCGCTTAATGATGCCATAAAAGCAAAAGACCTTTTCTTTGATGAACTTTCCGCTTTCAAGAGATTAGATGATTCCCTGGAACACATTTTCTATTTATTGTTAAATGATAAAAAGGAATTCCGGTCGTTTTTTCATTTCGTTGGTTTTAAAAGCGATAGTCCGGACGCTGAAAAAATCATCCGTGAAAAATTTTATTCGGAAATCTGTGAACAGGTACATTTATATAAAATAATTGCAGAATATCCGGTTGAACTGGCGTATTGCCTGGCACTGATAAATTGCAAAGACCGCTATTCCATCACGCCTCGCTGGATACTCAAAAATTATCCAGACCTGGAACGGGTTATGTTTTTATTAAGGAACAACCCATGCCTGAGTGGTTGTGCGTATTGTAACCAGGCACTGGACATATACAAGGGATTAAAAACATATTTTGGCTTCGATTCATTCAGGAGTTATGCAGGTGTCCCTTTGCAGGAGAAGGCAGTAAAGGCAGCTATCGAAAATAAATCAATTTTAGCTGTTTTTCCAACAGGCGGGGGTAAATCAATTACCTTTCAGCTTCCTGCTTTAATAAGTGGCGGGGCAACCAGAAGTTTAACAGTTGTAATTTCACCATTACAATCTTTAATGAAAGACCAGGTTGATAATCTTGAAAAAGTCGGAATTACAGATGCCGTAACAATAAACGGTTTGCTTGACCCTATTGAAAGGGCAAAATCTTTTGAGCGTGTTGAAGATGGGTCTGCTTTCATTTTATACATCTCACCCGAATCGCTTCGTTCAAAGACTATTGAACATTTGTTATTAGGCAGAAAGATAACCCGTTTTGTTATTGACGAAGCTCACTGCTTCTCGTCGTGGGGCCAGGATTTCAGGGTTGATTATTTGTATATCGGCGATTTCATCAAATTAATCCAGGAGAAAAAAAACCTTGATGAGCCAATTCCGGTTTCATGTTTTACTGCCACAGCAAAGCAGAAAGTTATTGAAGATATTCGTAACTACTTTAAAGAAAAACTTTCCATTGACCTGGAAATTTTTCGTTCAGGTACAACAAGAACAAACCTGCAATACAGGGTCTTTGAGAGGGGAAATGAAGAAGAAAAGTATAATACGGTAAGGGATTTAATAGAAGAAAAGAATTGTCCTACCATCATTTATGTTGCCAGGACACGAAAAGCGTACTTTCTTGCAGAGAGATTAAATGCCGATGGGTTTACTGCAAAACCATATCACGGCAAAATGGATGTGAGGGAAAAGACAGCAAATCAAAATGCTTTTATATCCGGGGAAGCCAATATCATGGTT
>CAZWGG010000911.1:0-2209 GCA_964633305.1 uncultured Bacteroidales bacterium | reverse complement strand
ATACTTATTTTTAAACAGTTATACTGTAGATGAGTTTGGTTTTATAAGTTTCTCCTTTGTAGAAAAGATGTATGTAAAAGGCCTTACCCTTGCCGAAGTGGTTGACCTAATACAAAAAACCCTTAATGAGTACTTCAAAGAATGTACTGTTAATGTTAAATTAGTAAATTTTGATGTGGCAGTAATTGGAGAAGTTAACAGTCCCGGAAATTTTACTGTTTATCGTGATCAACTAAACATTTTTCAGGCAATAGGGTTAGCTGGAGGTCTAAAAGAATTTGGAAACCCGAAAAGAGTAAAACTTATCAGGCAAACTCAAACCGGGTCAAATATGTTTGAAATTGACCTAACAGATAATAAAATACTAAGCTCATCTAATTTTTACCTTATGCCAAACGATATAATATATGTTGAGCCCTTAAATAGTAAATCAACAGCGTATAGAACCTTTCCATATAGTTTAATCCTGGTATCATTATCTACACTTTTAGTAGGGGCTAATCTCTATTTAACACATTTTTATGAAAAATAATATTTTTCAATACATTACATGCTACAAAAAAAACAGGTAAAATAACATGGAAGAAAGATATCCATACCTGGAGACTGAGGAATCATTCGATATAAAAGCTTTCATCTTCAAAAACCTTAGGTATTGGTACCTGTACTCCTTTTTTATAGCCATTGCCCTTTTCATAGCCATTTTTATTAATTATTTATCGGTACCTGTTTATAAAGTCAGCAGTTGGATACTTATCCAGGATGAGGAAAATCCTCTTGTTCCACAATCATATTTAGGTGCATCTATATATGGTAATCCCTACAGCCTCCAAAACGAAATAGGTATACTCAAATCGAAAGAGTTAACAAGGCGTGCTATTAAAGATTTGAATTTTGAGGTGTCGTATTTTAAAGAAGAAAGGTTTACTTCAAGAGAAATTTTTTCTGATTGCCCATTCACAGTAGAATTTGATTCGCTTTATGATCAACCCCTTAATGTAAAATTTTTTACTACTTTTATTTCTGATACCCTAATAAAAATTGAAGCTGTAGCGGAAGCAGTGAACATTCACAATTTCAGTAACCAACGAAATTCCAAATATATTGATTACTTTGAATTTTCAGATACGGTAAGCTTTGGTGAACTTACAGGGAACCAGTATTGCCGTTTTAGTATCTTACCTAATTTCGACCTACTAAAGAAAGGAATCAGACATAAAGATTACTCATTCCATTTCAACAGTTTAAACCAGTTACTTCAAAAATACAGGGGATTTAGCATCGAAATTTCAAAAAATTCATCTATTCTGGAGTTATCAATACGATCAACAAACATAGAAAAAGCTGTTTCATTTCTTAATAAACTTTCTGAAATCTATCTTTTAAAAGGCATAGAAAATGAAAATAAAAGAGCAGAAAGTACCATTAAATTCCTCAACAGCCAATTAAAAGAAATTTCCGATTCGCTGCGTTTTTCAGAAGACAGGCTGCAAAATTTTCGGACTTCACATCGACTTATGAACCTGGATTACCAGGCACAGCAGGTATGGGAAAAGTTAGAAGACTTACAATCAAGCAAGGCCGAACTAACAGTTAAACTAAAATACTATAACTACCTTAAAAATTATCTTACAGAAACTAATGATGTTGAAGACCTTATCGTTCCGTCATCAATGGATATTAGTGATCCGCTTTTAAATAGTCTCATTATGGAACTGACCAGGTTTTATTCTGAAAGAACTGAATTTTCTTACAACTCAATTAAAGATAATCCTGCAATTGTATCCCTCGAACGTAAAATAATTGACATAAAAACCAAACTTATAGAGAATATTGAAAATATCATTAAAGCTACAAATATCTCACTTAATGAATTAGACGTGAGAATTAGCGATTTTGAAGGCCGGATGAATAAGCTCCCCAAAAGCCAACGTGATCTGATCGGTATCGAAAGAAAATTCAGGCTGAATGACGAATTATATACTTTTTTGCTAAAAAAGCGAAGTGAAATGCAAATTTCAATAGCGTCAAATTTACCCTCAAATGAGATACTCGATAAGGCTTCGCCGGAAGATAGCCAACTCGTTTATCCAAATAAAAAATTCAATTATATTATAGCTCTACTTTTAGGTTTCATTGTTCCGGCCGGATTAATATATCTGCAAGGCCTGTTTAGAGATAAAATAATAGATAAAAATGATATTCAACG
>CAZWGG010000910.1:0-2211 GCA_964633305.1 uncultured Bacteroidales bacterium | reverse complement strand
TAATTGCAACATTAGATACTGATCTATTGGTTATGGGAGAGCATGGACACAAAGGTATTAAAGACCTTGTGTTTGGCACTACAGTTGACTCAGTAAGGCATAATCTAAAGATTCCTATATTAATTGTAAGATAAATTGAATATGATCAAACATATACTATTTTTTGTACTGTTGGTTTTACCAGTTTCGGTTGACGGTCAGTTGTTGCAGGATTCAACGAAGTGCAATTACACTCTTTTTCATTCATGCCCAAAAGCGCAAATGAGAAGTTTTGAAACCGATCGACCCGATGCCACAGAAAGTCCATATACATTAGATGCCGGGCATTTCCAGTTTGAAACCGACCTGTTTAAAACTGATCGTTCATCCGTTGGCGGAGTAAAAACTAAAGAGAATTCTTTTAACGTTTTTAACCTCAAAGCAGGCCTCACCAATTTGTTGGACATTCAATTCATTGCAGCGTCTTTTGTCGATACAAGATTTATAAGCGGAAGTTCCCAAGAAACAAGAACATCTTTCAACTCTATTACTATAAGGGCAAAACAAAACATATGGGGAAATGATAGAGGCAAAACGGCCATGGCAATTCTGCCATTTGTAAACTTTCCTACTGGCTCCGATACGAAAATTACTGGTGGATTGGTTTTACCAATTTCAATATCGTTGTCATACGATTGGGATTTTGGCACTCAAATCGAGATGGATTTTGAAGAAAATCAAAATAGTGGTGGATATCATATCAACCCGCTTGTCTCATCTACATTTGCACATCAACTAATTAACAATTTTGATTTTTTTGTTGAAGGTTTAATATCCGGAGAAAGTGAATTAAAGAGTTATGAATACTTTATAAATTCAGGATTGGTTTATAATTGGAAGGAATATTTGAAGTTGGATACAGGTTTTTATTATGGACTTAAAAGTAATTCATCAAAAGTTTATTTTATCGGTCTGTCTTTTCGATATTGAGAATTCTATTTTTTTAATTTTGGATTAACGTCAGTAACAAGTGGACAAATGGTTAAAACGCATGAGATTTAATACTCACCTTCACCTTATTTTAAGGAATCCTAACCATCCTTTAGCCGCAAGGCACATTGACAAAACGCTCAAATCTAGCGCTGCAACCAAATTTTGCCAAAGAGCCTTTTCGCCCGTCCAGCTCCAACGATGGGCTGAAATACAGTGCAAACATGATAGATAAAATGATTGAGAATATAAACCGCCAGTGCCTAACTGGCTGTCATAAAACATAGCGCAGAAAGTGTTAATTTTGAGCAAAATAACATTTAATCAACGTCAGAAATGGTCTGATACTAAAGTGCTTCGAAGCGCGCTACGTTTCATACAGCCAAACCGTTATGCCCAATCCCCCTTCCGATTATTCTTCATATGAGTTACGAAGCAAACGGTAAAATAATTGGATTGAAAATTGAGATTTAAAAAAGTGGAAAATATTAAAGCTTTGATAATTAAAAATTTAATTTTACCGTTAGTCGGAAGCTTAAAGACAGACGCAACTAATTTAAATTGAAAACCATCATAGTTAATAAGAATCAATAAAATATTAAACAATGAAAACCTTGAAAATCCTAATCTTTTGTGTTTCCCTAGTAAGTATTTTGGGATGCGACAAAGATGAATCAGAAGAATTAAATAAAGTAGACGTTGAAAAATACGTGGAACAATTAAAAAAAGGTGAATATGAATCATTTGATTTACCAGCGTTTACTTATAAGGATATTCCAGCACTGCTTGTATATAGAAATGAAACTCATATAATAACAGATTTCCCACATAACGGAATTTCATCTCTTTGGATGCCTGAGTGTTCTTTAGGTATGTATGTTTTGTGGACAATCGAATCAATTCGTGCAGTCGCTATTGACAGTGAGTACTTGATTGGTAGATTTCCATCACAAAACCCAATTGTGCAACAAAAAGAAGAACCGTTTGGTTTAGAATCAGGAAACGAAATTCAAGAAATGGTTTCAAAGGCTTATTATGACTGGTGGGAAGATAACAAACACAAGAATTTTGATAATTTCAAAAATATTAACCCACTTTCAGATTTAGAGTATAGATGGCATTAAAACACAAAAGCCAGGGCATAATATATAGGAATATGAGCGGTTTGCAAAACCCAGCGATTATTACCGGTTGAACTACATCCTGGCCGAATTTGCTATGCATTTATCGACGGGTTTGTAT
>CAZWGG010000909.1:0-2213 GCA_964633305.1 uncultured Bacteroidales bacterium | reverse complement strand
TTAAATATTAATTAAAGATACGTTTAACCTGTATAGTAATTTTAGTATCTGACATGTGTACTTTTCGTAGAGTTTACAAGGACTTTCAGTATAGTAATTGTGAACTTTTTGCCTACTTTCATTGAACTTTTTGTCAACTTTCATCCAACTAAAATCCTACCCAAACTCATCTTGTTTTTCAGAAAATGACAGTATTTTTTGAAACCTGAAAAGAAAAGGTTTCATTCCGTAGCTTTACTCTGAAAATTATAATATTTTTTCACAACCTCACAAAAAGTGCCGAAACTCACTGGCTTTACAAGTATTTCATTGAAACCGGCTTTGTAATACCTTGGTATTACCGTTGGAATACTATAGGCAGTATAGACAAATACAATGATATTTGGGATTTTCTTTTTAAGATTTTGCATGACCTCCAAACCACTCAAATCGGGCAACAGAATATCCAAAATGATCAAATCGAACTTGTTCTTGTTGAATAACTTTATTGCTTGAAGTCCATTGGAAGTACATGTGATACAAAAATCCGGGCTAAGTTCTTCAAAATATTCCTGCAAGAGTATGACACCTGAATTGTCATCATCTGTAATTAAAACCGATATTTTGTCAATCCTTTTATTCATCGTAAAGATTTTCAATAAGCATTTCATCGAAACTTGAAAAGAATTGGTACAACATCAGGAAAGATTCGGCCATATTCCGGATATGGTCGTCCACTTCTTCATCGTTCATTACCATTCTGAAAAAGGAACATGCAAGGTCATCTTTTATAAATAACCCGGCAGGTGTTCCTTTTTTATCGAATATTTTTTGGAGCAGCTCGATAACCAGTCCTGTATCCTGTCCTCCAATTTTTTTTACTTCTTTGTCCATATTTATGAATATAAATGCTTTGTATTTACTTGGTTATTCAGATTGAAATATGTAAATTTTTATATAAAATGTATAAATAATACGACATATATGTACAAATAATTACACATACATACAATATAAAATACATTTGCATGAATATCGGCCTGAAAATAAGAAGATTGGCAGAAGAAAGAAAAGTCAATATTTTGGACATTGTAAAATATACAGGAAAGAGCCGTTCCACTGTTTATAATTACCTCGAAGGAAAAACATCAATTGATATTGAGACACTAGCCAAAATATCCGAACTGTTAAAAGTACCTATAAGCGAGTTTTTTGATGAGCTACAGGGGTATAAAGATGAGAAAAGCAAACGTCTTCAAGAAGCATTGGAGTTAATCGAAACGCAAAAGAAATTAATTGCAATGCTTGAAGAAAAAGTAGCTAATTATGAAAAGAAACTCAGGGAGAAAGGCGAATAAATTAAAGCCAACTAAATCAGATAGATAGTCGTTTCGATATACTGGAACACACTATACCTCACCTCTAACATTTTTATTCTCTATTTTTTAAAAAATGAAAATCGTTAAACTTTTTCAGGTGGATACTTTTCGATTAATATACTGATTATTGTTTATATTCTTCTTGGTATGTTACCCTGATTGGGCTTGTCATCCTGAGGCCCCGATCAACTTTTTTAGTTGATTTTGTGAGAAATGACATATATTTTGCTTTGAACAATGTTTTTAGAAGTTGAAATACTCGGTTCTTTTTCTGATCTGGTCGTCTTCAAGCCAGACAGGCTTTTACTTTTTTTCATTGCCAAAAAAAGTAAACAAAAAAGGCTAGAAAAAAATACGCTTGACGGCATTTCATTGCAAGCTTATCTCACGTGGCACGCATTTTTTTCGGCTCCCGCTCATAAGGTATCACTTTTACTTTTTTCACTTTTACGGGAGTTTGTTAATTTACTGTTAAACAGAACAATGGCAAAAGATGTCATTGGTACTGCAGGGAAGGATCGGCTTTCGTGGGTAGGGGTTATTAGAATTCCATTGAAGAAATGAAAACCACATGTTTTTAATAATGTAGTGTACGGAACAAGGAAGGAGATGCTTCGTTTTACTCAGCATGACAAAGTATACGAAATGCTTTGAAGCTTTGTATAGAGATTAGTGTGATACTTTCTATATAGAATATACACATTAAACTATACTAAAAGAACAGGTGAGAAGACGGAATCTTTGTTAGCTTAAATTAGAATGACAAAATAATTTCTGCACTATTGTGTATACATTTGTGTATACACCCAAAAGATAAGGGTTTGAGAAATTTCTCAAACCCTTATCTTTTCTGGT
>CAZWGG010000908.1:0-2213 GCA_964633305.1 uncultured Bacteroidales bacterium | reverse complement strand
CAAAGTATAATAAAATTTGATTTCAAGTCCACGTACTGGTTTATAAAGAATATCGCAATAAATATTTTTAGAATTATCTTGCAAATAGTGGCCTAGGTTATAATGATTTGATTCAAAAGTTGTTGTTGGCATATCATGCTTAAATACAAGTGGGTTGGTTCGCGATGCTTCAACTGTAATAAATAAATTATTTATAATATTTGATAATCTCATCCCTCCTTTTATACTGTAAAAATTATATTCATCTTTTTTAAAAAAACGGAATATTGCCAGGTCGTCATAAAACGCTGTAAAGTATAAATGGAGGTGTTGTATCATTCTAAAACTGAAATCAAAGAAGAGTTGGGAGTTTTGTCCACGTTGGTTGCCCGCCGATCCTCCCATTGTATGGTCAACTGATTTGTAAAATAATATCGGGATAAGATATACGGGTTGAATGCCATTATCACTGTAAATTATAGAATTACCAAATGATATATGAAATCCTCTAAAGGGTTTGAAAGTGAACATATTCGCGGCAAGGAATTTTTGACGGTAAACTTCGCGATAGGTTGTCCCGTAACTATTTGTAAAGTAGTAACTTCTTGTGCTGTCAACTACTTCAGAAACAAGCCATCCGTGCATATAGTTGAATTCAAACCATTTTACAGGCCTTATGTTTAATTTGATATGAGTTATTGAAGGAGGTTTAGCAGAAAAAATAGTTGGATAATCATAATAATTACCCCATTCAAAATGATCCTTAACAAGTCCAAGTGTTCCCCATTTCCATGTCCAGATTATCCCTCCCCTCATTTCACTAAAATCCTGGCCACTTTTATAATTTGCTCCTGGTCTTTTATCCAGGTAAAGCGGGGATGATAATATAGCATCTTCATGATTATCACGCAAGTTAGCATAAACAGCAAAATTATTTCCAATGTATGCAAAAGCTTCGGCTCCATTCCAACGATGGTAGTTTTTCCCATTCTCATTTTTCCAGTATTGCATCCCAAAAATAGGGTTAACCGAAAAAGTGAACAAAGAATCTTTATAATAAAATAAATCTAATCGCTTTTTAAAATTTTTCCCTGGTAAAAGTTCTTTATTGAAATCTTTCAGGTAAAATTCAATTTCTTTTATTTGCCTTTTATTTAAAAATTCGGGATGTTTTTTTGCTTCACTTAGTTTTGTGGCAATAAACTTCCTGGAATATGGTTTGATAACTGAATTTAGTTCAATACTTTTCTGGTTAGCCAATTCGTCAAGAAACTCATAAAGAGCTTTATTCGAAATATGATAATAAACATCCTGTGAACAAAGCAAAAAAGAAAAAAAAGCAAAAAAGAAAAAAAAGAATATTTTTCTAAGCACTTACAATATTTTTTTAAATTATATATATATACCTGTATAAAGATAAAAAAAGAATAGAAATTATTTGCTACGGTACTTTTTGAAGATTATATTAAAAATTGCAATAAAGAAGTACTTAATATCAGTTAGATAAGGATGTTTTTCAAAAGCTTGAAGATATTTCATTTCCGATTCCATAATTTCTTCAAGTGTTTGAGGGTAATCAACATAAAAAGGGGGAATAAGTCCTGGCTTATATTTAATACGCTTTTCACGTACTTCTTTTGAATACAAACTGAAATAATGTTCACTAAGAGGCCTGACCCCAACCAATTTCAAATTGCCTTTAAAAAGATTTATGATCATTGGTAATTCATCAATCCAAAATATTCTCATTATTTTCCCTATTGTTGAAACTCTGAAATCATTTTTAAATTTACCTCCATTATCAAGACCTACTTTTTCATATATATATTCTTGCAGATATTCAGCATAAGGGTGCATCGTTCTCATCTTGTAAACCTTTATTGTTTTTCCTCCCTTACCTATTCTTTGTAATTTCACAAATGGGCCATAACTTGGTTTTTTTGGATATAAGGGTTGCTTTCTCTTGCGAGCCACAAAAAAAAGATGATTATCAATAAATCTTTCAGCAATTATTTCAAAACCACAAGAATAAAGTCTACCAAAGGTTTCTGCTTTGGTCAAAACACGGTTTTGTCCTCTTGTTAGAAAAAAGTAAATCTTTTTAGTTAGCCAAAATTTTGGGAATACTCTTTTGATTAAGAAATCAATAATATAATAGATATAGTTCAAGATAAAAGGATATTTTTGAAGAATCCTTTGTTTACGCAAATCTTTTGTCTCAATAAAATCAATAA
>CAZWGG010000907.1:0-2219 GCA_964633305.1 uncultured Bacteroidales bacterium | reverse complement strand
AGTCTTTTGGCAAATGCGGCAGTGATTGATATTAAGATGACTTCCCAAAACGGTTACATTATCTAGTTCGATTTATTATATACTGTTGGAAAAACCTGTTTTAATGGTAACTCAATTCCTTGAATTGTTTCAGAGTGTCCTTGTTGAAAAAATCCCCCAGGTTTTAGAGTATGAACGATTCTATTTAAAATAATTTCTTGTGTCGCCTTGTAAAAAAAATTATGACGTTTCGGCAAAAATAAATATCATACTTTACTTTTGTAACACACTCTCTGTTCATAAAAATAATTCTTCCATATTGAATCAAAATCTTAATTACTGGTGCTATTATAACTAATATAACTAAATATTTATCGCCGTATTTACTTTTAAGTAAGTACTTCTTTTTATAGAAAAGGGTATGGGACCTGCTCTGATTTCATGGTAAATTGCGCGTTGTGCTACTCGTAAGACCTTATATGATATGTCAGTCGCTAAAACCGATAGCTGAGTATTGTTCAAACCGTTTGTTTCCAAAAAGTCTTTTACTAGGATTGCGATTGTATATGGTTCTTCTCCGGTTGAGCATCCAGCACTCCAAATATGAATAATATCAAAATCAGAGTTCTTCTATTTGATTAATGAGAGCAATATTTGACCCGTCAAATATTTAAAGTGTTCATTATCTCTTTAGAAAGCCGTTTTGTTTATTATAATCTTATCAATAAAGTGTGGTAACTCTAATAATAATAGTAATAGTTATATTTGGATATTATATTTTAAACTTTATATGTTTTTTTCCAAAGATCGATTTCAGTAGTCAATTGCCATTTCTTTTGAACTGTTGAGTTCAAGTAATTTTTATCTCTTTCGATTATTTCAGGCGCGTCAGATTTTTTAATTTTTCTAACCAAAACTGTATAATCGCTTCCTTGAAACAATACGACTCTACCGCATGTTCCTCCAAGATCGGATGATACTAAAGGAATTTTTTCTGTCTCTAAAAACTCCCTTATAAATTGAACATTCAAATTTCCAATATTAAAAACCATCTCGGAATCTAATGATTGGTTGCCCAACACATTCCCACCACCGAAAGCTTTAGCTTTTATATTTTTTTTAACGGCTCCAAGTTTCATCATTCCATTGATTATTAATTCCATGGCATTAATACCATATCGACCAGATTCGGAATTAACTATAGATCCATTTTGTTTTGCCTTTCCTCTGCTAAGTAAAAAATGGTTCATTCCCATTACATGATTGACAGGATCATAAAGACAAGCTGCTACACAAGATCCCAGTAAGGTTTTGATAATCACTTTTTTATTGGTTACATAATAATCACCTGGATCAAGGATGTATTTTGGTACTATTTGGTTTTTTTGAATTCTCATAAATAATGACACTTTCTGAGATACTTGATCATTGCTTTTTAAAAATTGACTTTTTTTATTCTGTTGCTTATGAGAAATCAAGTATTTTGAAGTTGACAGTATTTTCAAGCATATAGGTCGCATTTTTTGATGAATAAACCATCGTTTCTTTTTAATCTCCAAAGCAAAGCCAATCAATTCGATCAAAACCAGCTTCAGATACTGCATTTTTAAAGATTTTCGGACATGCTCCGGCCAGCTCAAACCCTTTTTTTTGGATCAAGGCTGATTTATGAGCGGCAAATAAAATTTGGATACTTGAAAGATCGAACAGGTTGACCAAATCAAGATCAAGTTTGCAGTTATCAACTTTTGAAAAGGCATTTAGTAACGATTCCGTGATGGCAACTGCCTCTTGTATGGTTATGTCTCCAGAAAATTTGAGAGTTCCTATTGAAGCTTTACCTTTCTTATTAACAGTCAATTCTGATTCAAAACGTTGAAAATTCAAATCGCTTATCCGGTAGGTGTTTCATGTTGATAATGATTGTGTACCAATACTGATATTTGAAACAACTAGGAGTCTTATCGTAGTCACACCAATTTGGATCTATTTTATCTTACTAATTGCCTGAATACAATATTTATTTAAAATGAAATAAAATGTGGCTTTGGATCTTCTTATACTAAATGAAACAAACGGATACCCACCATGAACAGAGTATTCATGTTTTTTTGTATTTGAGGGGTTGGTCTTGCTAATTTTCGATAGGATAAATGGAGGGTACTGACGCCTAGATCAAAGGCAGAAAGAAAATATTGGTAATGGCGTCAGGAGTTCTTTTTTGTTTTCAATTCTCTTTT
>CAZWGG010000906.1:0-2239 GCA_964633305.1 uncultured Bacteroidales bacterium | reverse complement strand
CCAAAAATCCCAATAATCATTTCTATTGATCTGTCAACCATTAAACCAACAATACTTTCTTGTTTTACTCCTTTTGTCTTTAAATATTCTGCTAATTGATTTGCCTTTTCGTTTAAATCTGAATAAGAAATCTGTTTTTCTCCATAAACTAAGGCAATGCTATTTGGAGTGTGATTGACCTGTTCTTCAAATAATTCGGCAATTGTTTTACTCCTTGGATACCCGGTCTTTGTCTTATTAAATTCATATAAAAGTTGATTCTTCTCTTCTTTTATTGTTATTTCAATGTCTGTTATTTTTATTTTACTATTCGAAATAATTTGCTCAATTATTTCGTTCAGATGAACTATTATTCCATCAATAGTTCTTTTTTCATATAAATTAGCATTGAAGTCAAATCTAATATGTATTTCGTCACCTGGTACAACTACGATTATAAAATCATAATTTGCCTGTTCAAAAACTTTAACATTTGAAATCGTGTATTCAATTTGTGTTTCATTACGATGTTGGTAGCCCTCAATCTCGTTGGCTATAGGATAGTTTTCAAATGCCATTATATGGTTGAGTAACTTACGGTCCAATTCACTCAATGATTGTATTTCTGTTAAAGGATGATAATGATGCTGTTCACTCTCGAGTGCCTCACTCTGAACCCTTTTGAATAAATCGCTAATAGTATCTTCTGATTTACATTTTATTCTTACAGGTATGGTATTAATTAGTAAACCCACCATCCTTTCGATACCTTCAATCTCGGCCGGACGTCCTGATACTACGGAACCGAATACAACATCTTTGGTATTATTATATTTCATTAATAATATTCCCCAGGCACACTCAAGTATGGTATTTAAAGTTACACCGGATTCAGTGGAAATATTCTGAAGTAATTTTTTTTGTCTCGTGTTGATAGTTAATTCTTCCGATTTTAAATTAACTGGCAATTTTTCTAACGCCAAAGATTCCTTTTTAGGAAGTGTTGCCAGAGAATCATAAGATACCAAATATTTTCCCCAATAAAGTATGGCATCTTCTTTACTTCTATTTTCTATCCATTGAATGTATTCCGAATATTTTTTAACCGGTGGTAATTCAATCTTCTTTCCATATTTATTTTTAATATAGAATTTATTAAATTCATTTATAATAATACTCATGCACCAACCATCCATTACTATATGATGAAAACTCCATATAAATTCAAATTCATGTGTCGCTGTTTTATACACTCCTAAACGCATCAGTACATCTTTACTCAAATCAAAGGTATTGGATATGTCTTTCATTTGATATGACCGGATTATTTCTTCTTTTGAAGTTTTTGAGCATTCTTCTTGAATATCATTATATCTAAAATCTATCTTTTGTTCTTTTAATATAACTTGTATAGGCCGGTCACAAACGTTATGTAAAAAAACAGTTCGTAAAACTTCATGCCTGGCTATCAAATCATTCATGCTTTTTTCTATCGCTTTTATATCCAAATCCCCTGTCATTCTATATGTTGTTTGTTCAAAATAATTTATGGAATTGTTATCAAGCAACGAATGAAAAAGCATGTTTTCCTGCATAGGTGATAGAAGATATATATCCTCCAGATTGTATTTATGCTGTAATTCATCTAATTGATGAATTGATAATTTTGTGTAGGTAAGATCTGAAGGGGTCAACTCTATTTTGCCATAAGAACAGCAATAATTTATTACCTCAATTAAGCTTTCTTTGAAAAAATTTATTATGGCATTTATTGTATCATTAGTATATTGCTTTTTACTGTATGTCAAATTCATTGTCAATTTCCCTGAAGCTATTGTGCCTGAAATGTCCCAGTCGTAATTTCTGGCTTCATTGGGAGAAATTTCATTTCCTTTTTCTCTATCAATTATCAAAAATGATTTTCCTTCAATATCGGTATCAAACTGACCCAAATAATTGAAAGAAATCTGAGAGTATGAGCCAGTCTTTCTATTGTCATTTAAATATTCTGAATCTAAATATCTTAGCATTAAGTAGTCTAAACCATCATTAGGAACTCGTCTCAAGGTTTCCTTTACCTGCTTAATGATTTCTCCTAAATTATCACTATCTTTTTTTAACAAGACAGGATAAATGCTTGTAAACCATCCGAAAGTTCGACTAATATCCACATCCTGCAAAATATTTCCCCTACCATGGCTTTCAATGTCGACCCACACAGCATTATTTTTATACTGTTTATTTATACTCAGTAATAAAG
>CAZWGG010000905.1:0-2244 GCA_964633305.1 uncultured Bacteroidales bacterium | reverse complement strand
TCACGAACAATTCATCAAAAACATATAATTATAAACAGCTTGCCCGGCAACTGCTTATCACAAATGATGTAGAACGAAAACTAATTACTGAAATACTTCAGAATCTTAAAAAATCAGGATATATTAAAGAGCTGTACCCGGGTAAATTTAAAATAAAATCAGGTGCCGGTTATGTTATTGGAAAGGTTGAAATGGCATCGGGCGGGTATGGTTATGTAATATCTGATACAGTTAACGAACCTATTTTTGTTTCACAAAATAATCTGAACCATGCCTTAAACGGTGATACCGTAAAAGTGTATTTGTATGCCAGGAGAAAATCGAAAGGTATTGAAGGTGAAGTGGTAGATATTATTGAACGCGCCAGGGATACATTTGTGGGTGTATTGGAAGTTTCAAGCCGGTTTGCATTTCTCTCCCCCGATTCACGCCAAATGCCATTTGATATCTTTATCCCTTTAGAAAAACTGAACCATGCAAAGGACGGTCAGAAAGCGATTGTAAAAATGACCGAATGGCCCAAAAATACTAAAAACCCTTTTGGTGAAGTTATTGAAGTGTTAGGCAACCAGGGAGAAAATGATACTGAAATGCATGCTATACTTGCCGACTTTGGGTTACCTTACAGGTTTTCAGAAGAAGTTAATAAAGCTGCAGATAAAATTTCAGATAAAATAACGAAAGATGATATTGCAGACCGGAGGGATTTTAGGAAAATACCAACATTTACCATAGACCCTGATGATGCCAAAGATTATGATGATGCCTTATCAATAAAAAAAATGAAAAACGGGAATTGGGAAGTTGGAATCCATATTGCTGATGTTACCCACTATGTAAAAGATAATACAATACTTGATAACGAGGCATATGAACGGGGCACATCAATA
Source organism: uncultured Bacteroidales bacterium (assembly GCA_964633305.1). Taxonomy (GTDB): domain Bacteria; phylum Bacteroidota; class Bacteroidia; order Bacteroidales; family UBA10428; genus CAZWGG01. Next base: position 1,354 of record CAZWGG010000905.1, on the reverse strand, counting down.
TACCTTGTTGACCGTACGGTACCTATGTTACCTGAAAGGCTCTCAAACAACATTTGTTCGTTAAGGGCAAACGAAGAAAAGTTATGCTTTTCAGCAGTTTTTGAACTCAATAATGATGCAAAACTCTTGAATGAGTGGTTTGGCCGTACAATAATAAATTCAAATAAAAGGTTCAGCTACGGCGGAGCTCAGAAAGTAATTGATACAGGACAAGGTGAGTTAAAAGATGAATTGCTGCAATTACATGACCTGGCACAGAAAATAAGAAATGAACGGTTTAAAAGTGGTTCGTTTTCGTTTGAACGTGATGAAGTTAAATTTGACCTGGATGAAAGTGGCAGGCCACTAAATATTTATTTCAGGGAGTATAATACAGCAAACGAACTTATTGAAGAGTTTATGTTGCTTGCTAATAAGCGCGTTGCAAATTTAATAGGTAATGTGGAAGATAAAAAAAACCAAAAAACTTTTGTTTATAGGATACATGATAAACCAAACCTTGAGAAATTGCAAAAATTTGCCTATTTTATTCAAAAGTTTGGCCATAAAATTGTCCTGGATTCCAATAAGAAAATATCCAACTCATTAAACAAAGTACTAACGGATGTTAAAGGAAAGAAAGAACAAGACCTGGTTGAAAACCTTGCTTTAAGGGCAATGGCAAAAGCCGAATATTCCACAAACAATATTGGCCATTACGGACTGGGATTTACTTATTATACACATTTTACATCACCTATACGACGTTATCCGGATATGCTTGTTCACAGGTTATTAGCAGAATATATGAATGGGGCCCCCTCAAAAAATAAAAAGAAATACGAAAAAATGTGTAAGCATTCATCCGAAATGGAACAAAGGGCTGTTGATGCTGAACGGGCTTCAATAAAATATAAACAGGTTGAATTTATGATAGGTAAAATAGGTCAAATAACCGATGGTATTATTTCGGGAGTTACAGAATGGGGAATTTACGTAGAAATAATTGAGAATAAATGTGAAGGAATGATACATATTCGTAACCTTATAGATGATTTTTATGAATATGATGAAGATAATTATTGCATTACAGGAAGGCATACAGGCAGAAAATTCCAGCTTGGTGATTTAGTAAAAGTTGAAATTACCAGGGCCGATCTTGCCAAAAAACAATTAGATTTTTTATTGGTCGATTCTTCATCTGATAATGATGTATAGTATGTAATGCAAATTAAGAATGAAAATAAATATAACAAATTCGTTGAGGGAATATTGTAGATTGCGAATGCCGTACAGTTTGTCTAAAAACTATTTGTAAGCCCCTTAGAATTGAATATTCTAGTAGACTTTCGTATATGTATCCAAATAATTTTAT
>CAZWGG010000904.1:849-2250 GCA_964633305.1 uncultured Bacteroidales bacterium | reverse complement strand
ATGATAAAATGGTTTTCGATTATTGTCTAAAAAATTTACCCCGAAATCGAATGTAGCAATCCAAATATTTCCGTACTTGTCTTCGTATATTCCCTGGGGTACGTTACTTCTAATACCATTTGGATTGTACCTGTCGTTCTTGAGGTTTATCCATTTATTTTGTTCCGCTTCACGATAAAAAACACCGTAGTCTCGCACTGTTATCCAAAAATTGCCCCTACTGTCTTCATATAGCCTGCTAATTAAGTATTTAGAAATATCTGGTAAGCCTGTTAATTTAGAAAAAACCGGATTAGTTACGTTTTGTGAATACCAAATTCCCTTAGTTAAAGTGGCAATCCATAATTTTCCTCTATGATCGATTGTCATATCTAAAATAGAATAGTCTTTTAAATAGTGAGAAAAAATTCCTTTTAAAGTGTCTAATCTATCAAGTCCATTAGAAGTGCATATCCAGAAATTATGGTTTTTATCCTCATAAATTGTCCTAACTATATTGTCATTGTCAACAAGTGAATTGATGTTATGGTTATCATTTTTGTAATTACTAATTTTTTGATTATCGAGGTTGTATTTATACAAACCGTTCTTATATGTACCTATCCATAGGGTGTGGGATTTATCGAAATAAAATGATGAAATTTCTGTTGTAGCCAACACTTCATTGTTCAAATGAGAATAGCGTTTAAATTTATAGGTTTTAAGGTCAAAACAATTCAATCCTTGTCGTGTACCAATCCATAGATGTCCCTGATGGTCTTCGATTATACAGTTAATTGTATTATTGCTTAAACCATTCGTGTCGGTCGGAGAATGATTAAAATTTAGAAATGAATATCCGTCGTAACGCGATAAACCGTTATGTGTACCAAACCACATAAATCCATCTGAATCCTGAAAAATACATTCTATGTTATCAGTAGGCAGACCATCATTTTTATCCAGTTTACTGAAATACAATTCTTTTTCCTGCGCTCTGACTGTATGGCAAGCAATAAAACAAACAATTTGAATATAAAGTATTAAACTATCTTTTGGCATTAGGTTGAGAAAAAATTCAACAGTATCTACTTTCTTTATTAAAAATAATATAAAATTCTTTTTAAGAAGGCATAATTAAGTTGCTTATTTAAAGTTAAAAATTTTATAGGAATTAGTTATTGAATAGAAAATAAAAAAAGAGATTATCATCAAAGGAAGAGTTAACCCATATCCAGGAAATCATTTTCATAATCAAAAGAAGAAGTTTTACAGCTTAACCCAAAGGCAGGGTAAAATTAAACATACTTCCCTTATTTTCTTCACTTTCAACCCATATTTCACCTCCATTTCTTTCTATAAATTCTTTACATAAAAGTAACCCTAACCCCGTTCCTGATTCACCCCTAGTACCTGTTGTAG
>CAZWGG010000904.1:388-839 GCA_964633305.1 uncultured Bacteroidales bacterium | reverse complement strand
CTAAATTTTCAATATCAAAAAGCATTATAAGTTTGTCTTTTGGAATACCAATGCCAGTGTCTATAACACTAACTTTCCAGGAATCATTTGTTGACTTAACTTCTATCCTTATCTCTCCCTTTTCTGTGAACTTAATGGCATTGGAAAGTAAGTTTCTTATAACCGTGTTAATCATATTCCGGTCCGCAATTATTATTGCCTTATCAGGAGTATCTTTGGTTATTGTAATCTCTTTTTCTTTCAATGAATTTTTTAATAAGTCTAAATTTGTATCAATAAATTCATTTAGATCGAACTTTTCGGGGTTAAGATGTAAGGTACCGATTTGTGATCTTGCCCATTGCAATAAATTTTCAAGAAGTTTAAATATTCTTTTCGATGAGCTGTGGACAATTTCAACATATTGACGTTTCTTTACTTCCGTCAATTTATTAAATTTAAACAGAAGCAA
>CAZWGG010000904.1:0-378 GCA_964633305.1 uncultured Bacteroidales bacterium | reverse complement strand
GGTTTTTCAGGTCGTGGGCAATAATAGAGAAAAACCTGTCTTTTGCAGCATTCAATGTTATAAGGTTTTTGTTCTTTTTGTTAAGCTCTTCGGCTTGGGTTTTTAATTCTTCTGCCTGTTCTTCGATTTGCTGTTGTCTTTCTTCCAGGAGTGAGTTTGTTTCAGTTAGCTGGTTTGTTTGTTTAATAAGAATAATATTTTTTTCTTCAATTTCTTTTGTTCTTTCTTTAACCAGTTGTTCCAGGAATAACTGCCGTTTTTTCAGGCTGGTTATCCTATAGAAATATAATCCGGAAACTACCGATATTATAATAAGTAGGGATGATATTTGAAAAAACAAGGTTTTCCACCAAGGAGGGAGTATAATAATTTTAATAG
>CAZWGG010000903.1:0-2250 GCA_964633305.1 uncultured Bacteroidales bacterium | reverse complement strand
CGAACTACGATCACTCTTTGCTGTTTTTGTCCCTCTATACTCACACTCCAACTCACACTGAAATTATCGTAAATCAGTCAACAACAACATATCATTGAAGAAAACTAAAGGCAATAATCAGTTTACAAGAATTTTGATTTCATAACATTTAGTAATAGCTCTAAATCTTCTAAAATAAAATTCGAAATTAGGGCGCTTGGAATCACAAAATATGATAAACTCCGCACCAATAAAAGGTTAGCGAAGTTTTTTTATAGTTTAACCCAAAAGGAATCAAGAATAATAAAAACGCGGATCACTTGATATTTCCTTGTTGATATTTGGAATAGTTCGAACTTTCGCTAATTTACAATTATTTTTGGGTTGTCTCAATTGTATTGGCTCATTTGATATCATCCAATTTTATTTTGGTTAATATTTTAGACATTTTATTCGTTTTTTTGTATATTCGGCTAATATATTAATCATATAAAAATGTATTCTTTAGATCCAACTCCTATAGAGGTATGTAAAGTACTAGCACAAAGACATAAAATATTACGCAAAAAACTTCGCCTTTCACAGGCAGAAATGGCTGAACGTTCTGGCGTTTCATTGGGTAGTCTGAAGCGTTTTGAAAATACTGGAAGAATATCATTGGAAGCTCTTCTTAAACTTGCTCATTTAAGTGGACGGCTTAAGGATTTTGACACAATTTTTCAATCTGATGATTTAAATAAAGTTGAAAAGCTTTTCACCAATAAATAAAAATCATGAAATCAATAAATAAACTGTTTGTTTCTCTTTGTATTGAGGAACAAAAGTATGATGTTGGTGAGTTAATTCTATCTGATCAAAAGATATATTTCCGGTATAATACAGATTTTCTATCTTCAGGATTGAATCTGTCACCTATTAAACTTCCGTTTAATAATGAAATTAATACATGCCAAAAAGAACCTTTTGATGGGCTGTTTGGAGTTTTTAATGATTCGCTACCTGATGGCTGGGGCCGCTTATTGCTTGACAGAACTTTAAGTTCTAAAGGAATAGACATTTCGAAAATTACTCCCCTCGACCGATTGGCCTTTGTTGGTTCAGGAGGAATGGGAGCACTTATATACCAGCCTGAGTTTGAAGGTGCTTCTAAGTTTTTATTCCCTATCGAACTAGACGTAGTTGCTAAGGAAATGAATCGAATTTTGCAAGGAACCAGTTCCGAAATTATTGAAGAGCTATTCAAACTTGGAGGCTCTTCAGGAGGAGCAAGGCCCAAAATATTTGTGGCTTACAATCCTGGTAATGAAGAAATAATTCATGGAGAAGAAGAGCTTCCTGACGGATTTGAGAATTGGATAATTAAATTTCCATCAGCATCCGACAACCCAGAAATTGCCAAAATTGAATACGCTTATCACAAAATGGCAATAAAAGCGGGAATCGAAATGAGTAATTGTAAACTCTTTGAAGGAAAATCCGGTAAATTATATTTTGGCACTAAAAGATTTGACAGGACTGGCAATACAAGATTACACGTTCATACTGCTTCCGGCCTAATGCATGACAACTTTAAAGCAAGTACAATGGACTATGGACATTTAATGGACTGTGCATTTCGCCTAGAAAAGCACGTAAATGCTTATAGAAAAGTATTACGTTTAGCTGCATTTAATGTATTTAGTCATAATCGTGATGACCATAGCAAAAACTTTTCTTTTCTTATGAATTCAAATGGAGAGTGGCAATTTGCACCTGCTTATGACCTTACTTATTCCTACTCTTCGTATGGCTTTCATAGCACAATGGTTGCAGGTGAGAGTCAAAACCCAGGTAAAAAACATCTTCTAAAATTGGCCAACCACTTTGGATTAAAGGATGGTGAAGTAATAATTGACGAAGTAAGAAGTGCGATTGCAGAATGGAGTAATATTGCAAAAAAAATTGATATAAATTCAGAAACTATTAAAAATATACAGTTATCTCTAAACAACATATAAGTTACAACTTCAATATATTCTTTTGCTTTTTAGCTTGTATAATATTCAAAACTGCATCATAATCCTCCATCAAAAAGTTCGAAATTAGGACGCTTGGGGTCACAAAAACAGTTTGGAGTGTGAGTTTTGAGCAAGAGTAAGAAATTCACCAAATAAAATAACCGAATATATAAAAATTGTATATTTATTCGTTAAATCAATTAGTTACAAACAAAAAGCAGTTGTACTATAATAATCATAACAACACTTGATGATATGAGAATGCTTAGGCACA
>CAZWGG010000902.1:0-2250 GCA_964633305.1 uncultured Bacteroidales bacterium | reverse complement strand
GTGCCGGCCTATTCTCCCAATGCCATAGCCGAACATACTGTTGCCCTCATGCTTACCTTAAACCGGAAAATACACAGGGCTTATTTCAGAACAAGGGACGCCAATTTTTCATTACAGGGATTGTTGGGGTTTGATATGTATAAAAAAACAGCCGGAATAATAGGCACAGGAAGAATAGGAAAGGCGCTGATAAAAATATTGCTGGGTTTTGAAATGAACGTGATTGCTTATGATAAGTACCCTGATAATGAGTTAGCTGAAAAGCTTGGGTTTAAATATATAGAACTTGATGAGCTTTTCAAAAACTCGGATGTAATTTCACTGAACTGCCCGTTAACCAAAGAAACAGGACACCTGATCAACAGGCAAAATATTCAAAAAATGAAAAACGGGGTAATGATGATTAATACCGGAAGGGGAAAGCTTATTAATACCCGTCACCTTATTGAAGGCTTAAAAAGCGGAAAGATAGGTTCAGCCGGCCTTGATGTGTACGAGGAAGAAAGCCAGTATTTTTTCGAAGACCTTTCCGACCGTGTGCTTACCGATGATGTCCTTGCCCGGCTAATGACTTTTAATAATGTAATTATCACCTCGCACCAGGGTTTCTTTACCCGTGAGGCCATGTATAACATTGCCAAAACAACCATGGATAATATCCATGATTTTCTTGAAGGAAAAGAACTGAAAAATGAAGTATGCTATAAGTGTCCTTGATTTTTTGCCGACTATTTAGAATTTAATGTTATCAAACTATATTTGGTTCTTCCTGTATTCAAAATATTTGATATCTTTAAGGCTCAAAACATTTACTAACTAATAACCCGAAAAAAAATTTTTCAAATGGCTGATGTTGATAATAACAAAGAAACAAAAAACTATTTCATTGATGTTCCAATGAAAAATGAGCCTTTTTCATTACGTGGCTCAAACTCGTTAGACTGGGGAATGAAAAACCGGTTATCAAATATTTTTGACCCGAAAACAGGACGCACAGTTATGCTTGCCATTGATCATGGCTATTTTCTTGGACCTACTTCAGGCCTCGAACGTGTTGATGTGACCATTGTCCCTCTTCTTCAATATGCCGACACTTTAATGTGCACACGCGGAATATTGAGGTCAACCATCCCTCCTACATTTAACAAGGGGGTTGTTCTCAGGTCAAGTGGCGGCCCGAGTATCCTTAAAGAACTTTCTAACGAAGAAATTGCGGTTGACACAGAAGATGCTATCCGTTTAAACGTTGCAGCAATGGCAGTACAGGTCTTTATAGGCGGAGAATTTGAAACCAAGTCAATAAACAACATGACACGCCTTGTTGACATAGGCAACAGGTATGGAATTCCTGTTCTGGGAGTTACTGCTGTAGGTAAGGAACTAGTGAGAGATGCGAAATATATGAGATTGGCTACCCGTATTTGTGCTGAACTTGGGGCTACCTATGTTAAAACCTATTTTGTTGATGACGGTTTTGATACCGTTACGGCTTCCTGTCCGGTTCCAATTGTTATAGCAGGCGGGAAAAAACTTCCTGAGCCCGATGCTCTCAAATTAGCTTACAATGCTATTCAACAAGGTGCTGCGGGTGTTGATATGGGCCGAAATATATTTCAATCTGAAGCCCCTACAGCCATGATACAGGCAGTACGAAAAGTGGTTCATGAGAATATGAAGCCTGGTGAGGCGTTCGAATTTTACCAGGATTTAAAGAATAAAGGGAAATAAAGAAACCAATCATGTCAAATAATAAAGTCCTTGATCTTATCAAGGCATCTTCACCAACATTAAGTGTAGGGATTATTGCTGCCGATTTAATGCAGTTAGGTTCTGAAATAGATTTACTTTCCGGGGCCGGGATCAAAATGGTACATTTTGATATTATGGACGGATGTTTTGTGCCCGCGATGACTGCAGGTCCCTTTTTTGTTAAGGGAATTAAAACAGATTTAGTGAAAGATGTTCATTTATTAATTAAAGATCCGCAAGATAAAATCGAGGATTACGTGAATGCCGGTGCAGATATTATCACTGTTCACCCGGAAAGCTGCAATGACTTTCATATTGTTCTTAAAGAACTTGGCAAAATGAAGAGCAAAAATTACCCCGGCAACAATTTACTTAGGGGAGTGGCGCTTAATCCGGGCACTCCATTAAATACTCTTAACCCTTATATCGAGAATATCGAAATGATTACATTGCTTGCGATTGATCCGTCAACAGGGGAAACATTTATCGATTCAACCGCTG
>CAZWGG010000901.1:0-2258 GCA_964633305.1 uncultured Bacteroidales bacterium | reverse complement strand
CAACTTTTCGGATACCTGTTACTTTTTCAATTTCTTTTTTTAAGCCTTCAGCAGCTTCCTCCATTTCCCAGTATTCGGCAGAATCGGAAACAAATGCCAGTTGCAGAATATTTACATCACTGCTTCTCCATCTCATTGTGTTAATGCTGTAGATATCCTGGGGCAACGAATTTTTAGCATCATTCACTTTGCTGACTACTTCATCGTATTTTTCTTTTGCATTGGTACCAAATATAAATTCAACTTCTACTTTAACTAATCCATCTTTAATTGTACTTTCTATACGCTTAATATCTTCCAATTCGTTTATAGCTTCTTCAATAGGTATTGCTATTAATCGTTCCATATCACTCGGACTGGCCCCCGGATAAATTACAACAATTGTGGCCCCTGGCATGAAAATAGAAGGATTTTCCGTACGAGGCATTGTAAAATAAGAGGAGATTCCTGCAATAATTAACAGGATGAATACCATTATTGTAAACTGGTAATTATCTATTGCGTATTTTGGAAGTTTCATGCTTAATTGTTTAAGAATTAATTCATATCAAAAACCGTATTCAGGATTATTTTTATCAAAATCAATTTCACTAAATTCTGGGTTTAGGACTACGTTAGAAAAAACGTATTCATGAAAAAGTCCTATTTCATCATAAGCTTTAACAGCAACAGGTAGTTTTCTTTCTTTCTCAATATATAAAACAATTTTTTTTGCATAATCGGTTGGAACTTCCAGTTTTATACCAGGTTTAATACTTTCAAAGTTTTTCAGTGATGCATTATGTTCAAAAACCATATAATCATTTACCAGTAACCGGTTCGATATTTTCTCAAGATCTTCATCTTTTTTCACCGTATAAGGAACGTATTTAAAGTCAGGGCTTTCAAATGTAAGTTTATAACAAACAATATCGTTATATCTCTCTAATCCGTTGTATTGCATAACATTTTCAATTTCATCTTTATATTCAATAAAAAGCTGTTCAATAATATGTACAAAAAAATCAAATCCTGATTTCAGTAAGGAATGATGATGGCCTTTCCTCATTATATTACTTGTTGGGTAAAAATTGAAGTTGATATACGGAAATCTGTTTATATTTATCAAAGCCTTGTTCTGGTTTTCACCTTCTTTAAACAATATTTCCAGTCCTTTTTCAGGATATTCCTGTTTCATATAAACTTTAAACGGTTGTTGTATGATCTTAAAATCTGCTTTTTTAAGGATATACTCCCCATTAATTCTTTCTTTCATAAACAAGGTATACTGCAACGATTTTATTTTTTTGTTTGCCTCTACCATTTCGGTTATGATTTTTTCGGTATCTGGTATACTCTTTCCTTCAAGTGATAAAAGAAAAGCAATATTGAGGACAGCAAATGTTACTAATTTTAACATTTTTTGCTTTAATTAACTGTTTCGACTTTTAGAATAGTATTTTCATTGATATAGTTCATCCCTTCCGTAACAACCAGATCACCTGGTTTGAGTGTATTTCTATTGACATATACTTTTTTGTTGGTTACAAAATTGAAATGTATTTTGTGTTTTACAGCAACTGAGTCAACTACTTCAAATACATATCCAATTGTCTCTTTTTCATCAAACAAGGCATCAATAGGTATGGCCAGCAGTTTTTCTTTTTTATTAGGCAGAATCTCAGCTTTGGCAATGAAACCCGTAGCCATTTTTTTACCTTTTAGATTTGTAAGGCTTATTTCAACTTCATAAGTACCGGTATAAGGATCGGCCATACCGGCAATTTCATTTACATAACCAGGGAAAAGGATATTGGGATAAGCATCGAAATAAATATGGGCAGAATCACCCGGATTGATTGTTACAATATCTTTATCTGTAACATTTACTTTTACTGTCCATTGGCTTTGTAATGAACCAAAAAGTAATACGGGATATCCTACACCGACCATTTCATTCTCTTCCATCAGTTTTTTTAGTATTTTACCTTTTGCCGGGGCATAAATTTTTGAATATTTAAGATTAAAGTCAGCAATATTAAGATTAGACCGGGCTAATTGAAGTGCAGTTTTTGCATTTTGATACAGCTCAAGTGTTGCCACGCTATCTTCATATAGGTTTTTTGCACGGTTAAAGTCGCGTTTGGCTTTTTCAAATGCTTCATTAGCAATATTTACCTGTGCCTGAATTTCAGAAAGATTAAGTTCAGCAAGAACTGTCCCTTTAGCTACAGTTTGTCCTGCTGTAACAGATATTTTTTTAATGATACCACCTGTCC
>CAZWGG010000900.1:0-2270 GCA_964633305.1 uncultured Bacteroidales bacterium | reverse complement strand
TGTAAATTTCGTCATCTCCTGTATAAGATGAATAGGTGATGGTATTTATTTCCTTGGTAAAACCTGTTCCGGTAAAATAATGCACATCATACCGGGCCGATGTGGAACTAAGTTGTTTTACTTCAAGCACATCGGATTTGCCGTCGCCGTTAAAGTCGTTAACCGAATAATAGCAGTCGGTGCAAGAATGGGGATAAGAGGAATAAGAAGGGGTAAAAGGTATAGTTGATTCTTCAAAACTTTCGCCTGTTGACATGTACAGTTTCCATGCTCCCGATTTCCAGACAAGCAAGTCTGTTTTCCCGTCGCCGTTAAAATCGCCCGGGTAAGGATAGTATGTGCCGTAAAGGCCTGTGTACGTGTAAATAAAACTCGACTGGCTTACATCGTATATTTTTACATGCGTAGAGTTCATGGCCATAAGTTCTGTCTTTCCGTCACCGTTAAAGTCAATTGGCATAACATCATAATCATAAAGGTCCTCCCCAGGTAAAGAATGAAGAATTTCTGTTATGCCATCGCCATTAAAGTCCCCGAATGATAATTTAGGAATATTCGGATATTGAAAGGAGTTGGTGCCAAGCACATCAAACGTGGTGCCCATTGATTCATATATGTTATACTCGAGGGTGTTAAGTGTTCCGCCTACAAATTCGTATTTTATCAAGATAAAATCTTCCATCCCGTCACCATTTATATCTATTATATTTGGCTGCAGGTATCTTTTATCAACAAAATCGATTTCGCAGTTTGTACAGTTGTTTATGTTGTTTTCATACGTTTTAACAAAATTTGTCCCATCCTGGTTAATAAAAACTTCGAGTTTATCGGTTATTGAATAGGTTTCTTTTTTTTCAAACCACACAAAATCGGTTTGGTTCGTCGTTATCAAATGAATTGGCTGTAGCAACCTGGCTGGTGGCACTGCCCCAGCTTACAATGGTAGAATTAAAAGGAGTGCCATCCTCACCTTTCTCTATTATTTCGTTCAAATGGGTGTACCTGTCCATACTATACGTGAAATAATATTCCCTTACAATGTTATTTTCACTTTCACACTTAATTTTCCTTAGTAAACGGGTTTGTGGTATAGCGCTGCCGGCAACATATACCGTGTTTTTATCAAGTCGGTATTCATAGAAGAATTTTATGCTGTTATAATTGTCTATACCTGCCGTCGTGTTTTTTGTGTAATTTATTTGCGCTATATATGATTCCCCATTGGTTTCATCATGTTCATATTCTATATAATTTCCATTTGCATCTTCAGCCTTATTTAATCTCCACATCAGGGATGTAGATTCTTCAGGGGCTTCTATTCTTGAATCGGATGTGCCCCCATAGGTCAATGTCATACCATCTTTTGTTTCAGCGATGAAATAAGAAGGCCCTGTGCCTGCCGTTCCATAGGCCGTTACCCTAAGAAAAGCATCTGTTTCTGTCCTGTACACTGAAGGAGATGCTCCATAGGTCCCACTTACACAAACTAACCTGTTGCCATCTAATGCAAAGCGGTCTTCTGAATCGAGATTAACCCCTGCCTTTTCTCCATCGTTAAATATGGTTTTTCCAATACGTGTTATGGCCGATAAACCGCTAAGGCCCCATCCCACGCCCAACATACTATTCCCTCCCTGGCTGCTATAAACCAGGGCAATCTGTGGCTGCACTCCCGCTGTGCCGGGTGAAACAAAAATAGGTATTTGATATGTGGCAGCACCGGTTGCTGTTACATCAAAAACACCAGCTGTTGCACCTACCGGTAAATAAGTGTTTATTTCTCTTGTGTCGGGGTTTACAGGAGATTGTACTTCTACATCATACAGTAGTGATTCATCAATTGTAAAATCGGCTGTAATAGATGGGACCGTTAAAAAACCAGGGTTTAATGTTATATAATCACGTGCAGTATATGTTGAAGACGAAGTAACTACTGATGATAGTTCAAGAAACTTCCCCGTATATTGGTTATAGCTGGTTTTACTATTTAATACCAGTATTATTATGGAAAAGTAAATAAGCTTTTGTCTCATTGCTTTTGGTTTTATTTATATTAATTAGGTGTGATACATATTAAATTTAACTATAAGCAGTGGTCGTTTATAAGTATTACTCCTTAGCTATCTTCCATTTCTGAATGTTTTTCCCTTCCACCACATGCAGAAGGTACATCCCTTGTTTATAACTACTTATGTCAACACTTGTTAAAGATGTGGTTACGGTTTGCCCGGTAAGTAGTTTGCCGTTTATGTCGAAAACAAGCAGTTCAA
>CAZWGG010000899.1:0-2273 GCA_964633305.1 uncultured Bacteroidales bacterium | reverse complement strand
ATCTTCATCCCGGGCTGAATAATAATACTTATATATCCCCTTGTAGGATTCGGGTAAATGTGAACATCCTTTTTCGGTGATTGATCTATTGGTGATGTACTTGCCTGTGAGACTAAAATATGATTTACACTTGACGATTTACATGCGCCTCTGTGCACATCCACAGTATAATCTCCTTGATCGGATACGCAAATCACAGTATCATTTACAGGAATTACGATATCGTTTAATTTCCATACATACGTACAACCCTCCTCTGCCGGGATGCGCAAACATACACTGTCATCAGCAGCTATGGATGTTGGGCCGTCAGCTTCAATGGTTGGACTTAAAGGAGCTTCATTCACTGTAATTAAGACAGTATCTGATGATAAAGAATCGGTTGAACAAGCATCATGAACCTTAACAAAATATTCTCCCGGTAAAGAGACGGGATAAATATTTGAATCGGCTTCATGAATAGCTTCATGATCTTTAAACCATGTATAGCCGATGTAGCTGTTATAATCTGTATTGAGCCCTATCGTTTGTCCGTCACATATGGCCGTATCTTTTGACGGAAACAGTACAGGTTTGACTTTGACAAGAGTTTGATCCAGGATGCTAATTTTTTCGTTACCTGGCGTCCCGGTTATTTCCGGGCTGGATGCATTCACTCTTATCCTGTACTCGTTACTCGAGACTAGTGTGACAGGGATAGCTACTGAAAGTGTTCCCACGGAGTCGGCAGAACTAAAACTACCCAGGGTAAAAACAACATCTCTGAAATTACCCGTCGAATCTGATAATTCAACGGTTAATGTATTTCCAGGATTTAATTTAAATGATTTATATTCCAGTGTTATTGAATCATCAACACAATACTTAGTATTTAAGATATTTGAAACAGAAATTGTTGAAGTTACATAAATGGCCCTCCGGTACAAAGTTAAGCCTGTTACTGTATCATTGGTAACTTTACAGGCATAATTACCCGTATCGCTTAATGCAGGGTTTCTAATAAACAGAACGGAATCATTGGTCCCTTGATACAGGGTGCCATCGGATATATCCGTGTTGTTACAAGTCCACTGGTATTTATTGTACGTTCCCCCGCACCGGGTTACCAACTTTATGGTATCGCGAGGGATGAAATACACCGTATCCGGCATATTGATGCTATCCTGCGGAATATAATTGGTTAATTGATGTATATTTGGTTCCAGGTCTTCAAAGGTAAACTTATTGTATTGTACTGTGCAAAGTTTTAAATTTATTAAGCTGTTTAAATCGGGTAAACTATCAAAACGGTTATTCTCAATATGCAAATAATTCAGACTTTCAATACTTGAAATTTCAGAAGGGATGCTCCCTGTAAATTGATTGTCTGATAATGACACTGCATAAAGTTTTGATGACATGAATATACCCTTCGGTATTTGTCCTGAAAAATTATTAGAGTGGATGGTAAAACTGGTCAAATTATCCAGATTGTTTAATGCTGCAGGTAACTCGCCCTCCAATTCATTATTTGATATTGAAAATTTTTTAAGATTTGTTAACTTTCCCAATTCCGGTGGAACCAAACCGGAAAGTTTATTCCCATATAATTCTAATGCTTGCAGTTGAACCAGGTTACCAAGCTCAATAGGTACCTCTCCTGTTAAATTATTATTACTAAGCCTCAAGGTTGTCAAATTAGAAAGATTTCCCAATTCACCTGGGATAGTACCTGTTAATTTATTTCCGTAAAAATCCAATGTTCCAAGATTTGATAAGTTTCCAAATTCGGGGTCAATAGACCCTGTAAACAAGTTATCGGCCATAAACAGATACTTAATATTTGATAATTTAGCTAGCACGTTAATTGAACCATCCAAATTATTACTTCTCAAATCCAAGTCATACAGTTTTTGTAAGCCAGAAATTTCAGAAGGTATAGGTCCGGTTAAGCTATTATCATTTAATTCTAAATATTTCAATAATTGTAAGTTACCCAATTCTTTTGGTATACTGTCCTGTAAATTATTATTACGCAGAATAAGATAATACAGGCTGTCTATATTTCCAATTTGGGGAGGTATCCTGCCTGAAAGGTTATTATCTTTGAGATTAATGATGGATACGCGTTTATTATTATCATAAAGCTGAATACCATGCCATGTTGACACCGGGCCTGTCAGCCAGTTGGTATCATTGGTCCAGCCGGGACCGTCAGTACTGTCATATAAGGCCACCAAGGCGAGTGAATCCGATTTCAGGTCTCCTGCTTTTACCACACAAATTAATCCAAA
>CAZWGG010000898.1:0-2276 GCA_964633305.1 uncultured Bacteroidales bacterium | reverse complement strand
AATTGGAAGTGGTCCCTCGTATTATCCGATACTAAGACCATCTGATGAAAGCAATACTGGAGAATCATTATATCTGCAAGATAAAGATAAAACAACTACTGTAATTATCGGAAATGCACATGCTGGAGCTTTTCAAATATATGCTTATGATTCACAACAATTATTAAGCATAGGGGATTCTTTATTTATGATACATGAGGACGTTGATTCATTTGTATGTAAGCCAATAGCTCATTTTTATGATACATCTTATTTTAATGATTCATTTGTCATAAAACCAGACACAGCAAATGGTAGTGACACAATATATCTGGTTGGATTACCACGTGCTTCCGGTTACGGTTGGAAAATGGTAAAAGCAGTTGTAACTTATTCTGGTTGGGCGACCGACAGAAAGAATATAGGTTCTTTTTGGCACTTTTATAATGATAAACAAAGTGGAGAATGGAACTGGCAGTCAAGACCCGATACAATACAGCGTAAGATTAATGCACTTGATATGCCACAACAATTTCAATCTGCAATAGAAAAGAATTTTGTTTGGGATGCCCTTCATAGAATTTTCACCTATGTTGGATTTATCCTGCTTTTTGGATTTATATTATTTCAGCAAAAACAAATTAGTAAATTAAAGAAAAAATGAAATATTGGTTTATTATATTAGTATTCTTTCCCTTGTTTGGATTTGGACAAATCGACACGTTTAATGTATATTTTAAACAGGACTTTGAAGATGATGCTTTAGGTTCTTATTCATATTCAGATTACGATGCTGATTGGCCTAATCATTATATAGATGTTCGTAATGAGGATTGCGACATTATTCAGGATGAAGATGGCAATAATGGTACGAAAGTAATGCGGTGGAATTACCCGGAAGGTAGTTGTTATGGCGATGGAGGCGGTCAATGGTATATGCCTCTGGGTGATACATTTAATGAAATATATTTTTCATATCGAATCTACGCTAATCCTGATTTTCAGAATAATTTGGGCGGTAAATTACCCGGCTTTCTTGGCGATCCTGATTTTGCATGTTGCTATATGCCGGATTATGACGAAGGTTTTCGTGACAAATGCAGTTTTGATGCAAGTCAATTAATAGGATATGCTTATTATCATAATACAGGTAAAGAGGAATATGGGAAAGTATTTGAATTTGACCCGTGGGTTAATTTTGGAATATTTAAAGGATATTGGCACGAAATAACAATTCGTAACGTAATGAATACCTATACGGGCGGTGTTGCAAATAGTGATGGTATTATGGAAGTATTTGTAGATTCTATTTGCGTATTTACAATTGATACGTTAATATTTACAGAGAATGAATCGGCAAATCTTGGTACCTCAAGTTTAGAAATTGCATCAGCTTTTGGTGGTGAATGTCCTGCAGCAGGAGCATTAGCAGATGAATGGATGTTATCAGATGATTATATTGTTTTTAAATATGCCGATGGGATAACTAAATATCCGATAGGCAATAATTCCAATAATGTTGGTGATACAATTAAAATTCCATTGATGTCAACGTCATTATATAACGCTCCGGAAGAATCTCCATCAACAGATGCAACCAGGTACGAATATTATATTGCTTCGCCCGATTATGAGTATGCTTTTTATGATGTCCCATATAACGAAAATCAAGGCCAAAGTTTTACAATTGGGACAACTGGAGATGATGTTCCTTTTACTATTGGTTTTATAACTTTCAACGGATATAAAAGCGGTTCTCCTGGCACTATAAGGGCTAATTTATACACAGTTGATGGTTCCGGTTTTCCAACAGGATCAGTATTGAGTACAGGGACGTTTAATGCAGATTTATCAAACACATCCGCTCAATATGATACGATAATTATGTCATCTTATGATGTTTCAATAGCAACCAAATATGCTATTGAATGGGTTTGCCCTTCATGTGACGGCAGTAATAATTATACGATTGAAGCCACTACAGCAAATGGTTATGCAGGTGGTAATTCAATGTATATAAGTGGTAGCTCCTGGACAAATCACACCACCGGATTAGATTTTAATTTTGAAGTATATGGGTATTATTATTCATCTACATCAGGATTATATTCACCAGATGGCAGTGGTAAAACTGGAATTTTCTTTCCACCAGACGGAAGTAATAAAACAGCAACTTTTTTAAAACCATAATAAGATGAGAGAAGAGATTACAAAATGGCTTGAGAAATTACCAAAACACACATTGGCAATAATTGTCCTTGTGACATGCACCCTTCTTGCAAGAACATGGTATAAAA
>CAZWGG010000897.1:0-2279 GCA_964633305.1 uncultured Bacteroidales bacterium | reverse complement strand
TCTTGTTCCCTGTATGCTTTCATTAACCTCTCTTCACATGCTATTTTATTTCTCGAGTACTCCCAAAACGGATTAGCAAGAGGTGTTGATTCCGTAACAATTGGATATGAAAGTGGTTTTTGATAAGCAGAAGCAGTACTAATAAAAATATACTGTTTTGTTTTACCTGCAAACAGGTTTATATCCCGTATAACATCATTTTCAACAAATGCAATCCAGTTTACAACTGCATCCCACTGGTGTTTTTTTAAAACATTCTCTAGTTCAGGTTTTGATATATCAACGGTAATAGTTTTTGTACCGGGAATTGGTTGATGGTTCCCCCTGTTAAGTAAATACAGTTCAATTCCTTCCTTCAAAGCTAATTTACTTACAGCAGTACTTATATTGCCTGTTCCTCCAATAAATAGAACTTTCATAATTTTACAATATTGATATACTTAAAAATTAAAAACATTTGTTGAAAAAGGCTAAATCATATTATGTAGATAATTTTATTTCAAATTGTTCCTTTAAAATCAAAACTCAATTTAGTTTGAAAATTTGATATTTCAGTAATTTCTATACTATCCATATCTTCATGAACATCCAAAATAACAAACATTTTTACACATATTAAAAAAAACAAAATAAAGGTATCTAAAAAATAAAATACTTTGTGATGTTTAAAATTGAATCATACTGTTTTTAATCTGTTTATGGAACAAAGTTCCTTTTCAAGTACCTTGCATGCAATAATTCTTATTAAAAGAAATAATACCCTGCTAAAAGTAATCGTACGTTAGATACGGCAATTGCATCTTCAACTTTACCTTTACTATTAACTGTTCCAAAGGCTGCTGTAGTGATCTCTAATTCACCGGCAAATCTAATTCTACCAGAATTAAAAATTAATCGCGGTGAAATACGGGTTATATAATCAATATTTGACCTTGTCCCGAGAGTAGTCAATATGTCTTCACTACCGCCTAAATTTCTGGTGTATCCTGTAAAAATACCTCCTTGCATTTTTTTTCCATTCGTATGAATATCTGCCCAAAAAGCCATTGATGATAAAGGTGAATATTCTCGATTGTCGGTTGCCAAATCAATACTTTTAATAGCAAAGCTGCTTATTCCAAGTAAATCATAAGTGTTTTGGCCGTATACATACTCTATTTTAATTGTTAATTCTTTAGTTTTTATTTTTAAAAAAACTTCGGTACAATAGCTTCCTGTACTCTCATCTGCCTTTATCAGGCTATCGGTTTGTAACCTTGGGGTTAACATTTTATAGCCAGCGCCAAAACCAGCAAGAAATTCACTATCTGCTTCCTTGTTTTTTTTGTTGTATAAAAGGCGCATTTGTATTTCAGGTATAGCAGAATTCCTTAGTGATGCTGAACCGCTAGCACTTGTGAAATCTCTTTGAGATAAAGCTGCAACAGATAATTTTGTATTTCCAAATGATTGAGTAAACCGAATTTGGGGGTTTCTAGAAAATGGTTGGAAAGGAGACCCTGTATTAAATGAAATTACACCTGGAAAACACCCGGTAACAAACATAGGATGCCAATATTGTCCAAAGAGTAACTCGGTATTAGGCCAGTTTAATTTAGCAAAAGCGTGTCGTAAACAAAAGCCATTAACATCTGAATCAGAATGTCCAAAAAAAGCCCCTTCAAGTAGACCTGAAGTTTTCGCACCAAAAGCATCCGGTCCGGCTATTTCTCCAGTGAGCCTTGATTGTATGGAAAGAATGTTGAAATTGGCTTTAGCATTAATATCATCACCATTGTCATCAAGAAATTCAGCAGCAGGCCATAATAAAAAATGGCCTTCTCTTGCTGCCACTGTTTGTCGTGAATCAAAGATAAAATCGGTTTTAACAAATCCGGAAAAATTTATTCCAAATTTTTTCTCGTTTTCTTCTTGCGCATGAACTTTAAAGACAGGGCTTACTACCAGTATTAGAATAACCACTTTTTTCATTGCAATTGTTTTTTAAGGTTGATAAATTTTTTATCCCCTTTTTATTGGAGAAATAATTTTTGTATTATGTTTCTTTTTTAAAGGTTTATCCTTTAGTATATTAAGAATATTTTCTGCCGTAATTTTTTTTTTAACAACAAAATTGTCTTCATATAACATTCAGCAGCTATTTTATGTTTTCTTTGTGCATGAAAATAATGCCAAAATTGGTATATCTTGCCGATGATCACTTTTTAATCGTATTTTTTAGGCCATCTTTCAACTCTTTTATCCTTTGTTCATATTTTGAGTCTTCTTGTTCGTTGCTC
>CAZWGG010000896.1:0-2279 GCA_964633305.1 uncultured Bacteroidales bacterium | reverse complement strand
ATTAGTTGCAGATACTTTGGTAATGTTGTTCATTAGCTTCTTTATCTCTTCCGATTCACCAATTATTTCAGAATAGTTCCTGCTAAGGTCTTCACTTTTTTGTTTGTTTTTTTGTCTTAATTTTATTACTTCACTCTTTGATTTTCTAAGCTCAAAGGCAGCTTGGAGAGTGGCTAACAATTTCTTGTTATCCCATGGCTTTAAAACAAAATCAGAAGCACCTTCTTTTATTGCCTTAACAGCTAATTCTATATCTCCGTATGCGGTTAACATAACGACAACAACGGTTGGGTCCTTTTTAAGTATTTTGCGCAACCAATATATTCCTTCGTTGCCTGTATTGATACCTGCTTTAAAATTCATATCCAGCAGAATAACATCAATATCTTCGGTTGAAAGTAAGAATGGTATTTGATTTGGAGATTTTTGTGTTATAACCTTCTTAAAGTTATGCTTTAGAAAAAGTTCGAGTGAATTAAGCACGCCTTGGTTGTCGTCAACAATTAAAAGTGTTCCGTTTTTCATGAGAATGAGGCTTTAGTTCATAGTCAACGGTTGTTTAGTCTTTTATTTAAATCAAAATTTATCAATTGATAGACACCTAGCTAAATTTACAGACTATCATAACGAAATACAGTGGACCATCGACCACCTAACCGTGGACTAATAAACTTTTCCCCAAATATACTAACCTTGCTCCAAAATCACACAGAAATTGTATGATTATGGAACACATCTTTTGATTTATCATGTTTTCCTATTAATTAAAGTATTTTAAATAAGCATATTACAAATAATGGTACAATACATGATTGTTTATTCTTCAAAACTTTAATTTACATTAAAATTGGTTCACTATGGTACAAACAGAAAAGCTAAAAATGGTTTTTAGTACCGATGAAGTGGAGACCACTGCATTAAACAACGTTGGTCTTGAAGTTTCACAAGGTGAATTTGTTGCTGTAATGGGGCCATCGGGATAATGAAAATAGTAATAATTGCTTATCTTAGTGCCTCAAACAAAAAATTAACTAAATATGTATAAAATTTCAGCAATTTTTTTCGTACTGTTTCTACACTTGTCAATTTACTCCCAACCCACTTACCAGCCTACCAAAAAAAACCTGGAAGCCCGCGAATGGTTCCGGGATGCAAAATTCGGGTTATTTATTCACTGGGGGGTGTATAGTGTTTTGGGAGATGGTGAATGGGTAATGGAAACACAAAAAATTCCCCTTGTTCAATATGAAAAACTTCCCGGTTTTTTCAATCCTGTTGATTTCGACCCTGCAGAATGGGTAAATATGGTAAAAGAAGCAGGGATGAAGTATATTACGATTACCAGCAAACACCATGACGGCTTTGCTATGTTCGGTTCCAAGGTTTCAGCTTACGATATTGTTGATCGTACTCCTTATGGGAAAGATGTTTTGAAAATGCTGAAAGAAGAATGCGACAAACAAGGGATTAAGTTGTTTTTTTATTATTCGCAGCTCGATTGGCATAATAGTGACTATTTCCCAAGAGGAAGAACAGGAGAAGGTTATACAGGCAGACCTGAGAATGGTGACTGGAATAAATATATTAATTATATGAATACCCAACTTACCGAACTTCTGACGGGATATGGTAAAATAGGAGGTATATGGTTTGATGGCATGTGGGATAAACCAAATGCCGACTGGAAACTCGATGAAACTTATAGCCTTATTCATAAACTTCAGCCCCAGGCATTAATAGGTAGTAACCATCATTTAAAACCTTTTGCTGGAGAAGATTTTCAGATGTTTGAGAAAGATATGCCAGGACAGAATACAGCCGGGCATAGTGGAAACTCGGAAATAGGAGATTTGCCATTGGAAACATGTGAAACTATAAACAGATCATGGGGTTTTAACCTAAAAGATGTTAGCTATAAAAGTACCAACGACTTAATTCGTTTGCTTGTAAGGGCTGCCGGGAATAATGCTAACTTGTTGCTTAATACAGGCCCCATGCCTAATGGTAGAATAATACCTGGAAATATTGAAACACTTAAAGAAATAGGACAATGGCTGAAAATTTACGGGGAAAGCATTTACGGAACAAGAGTGGGGCCGGTAAGTCAGCGACTATGGGGAGTGACAACACAAAAAGATAATTTGATATATGTGCATATATTAGACTGGCAGGACAAAATATTGGTACTTCCCCCATTGCCTCAGAAAATACAAAGCTCTTACTTACTGAAAGATAAAAATACTGTTATAAAATTTCAGCAAAACAATGACGGTGTGATA
>CAZWGG010000895.1:0-2285 GCA_964633305.1 uncultured Bacteroidales bacterium | reverse complement strand
TTTGACGTTTTCTTATCAAAGACTTTAAAAAATCGGAGTTTTCTGGCAGGCACTATTTAAGGAGAAATATTTTTTTTAATTTTGTGAACTTACAAATAAGTATTCCGTATCTATGAATATTGAAATATAAAATGGAATCTTTTTTTCAAAGTGTGTCCCAGGTATTTTTTTTAATCGGATATATTTTACTATTTCTTATTTCCATAATAATACTGCGTCCTCTAAGATTACACCGAAAACGAAAAAAATCAACTATAGCACTAAAAATTAGCTATATTCTATATCTTGGAGTATTTCTCTGTTTTACATACCTTCTTATATTTGGGGACAAAGTAATACATGAAGATGAGATACTATACTATTCAATATTTAATATACACTTTTTACTGTTTCTTTCAGCAGCAATAGCCCCAACTATTGGCATAGTAATTCGAAAAAAAATCAAAAAAAAACGTATTGAATATAATATTATGTTTACCCTAATTAATACTTTTTATTTCATTTACCTTTTATATCTTTGTTTTTCAAGGCAATAGGTAATGTTATGATAAGTAATACCAAGCAATAAACTGAAACGTTGAAAAATAACCATGAGGTAATAATTTAACCTAAATAATGTACATTATTTCTTACAAAGAATAAGTTGGTTTAACTTTATTCATCTTCATCTTCTTCAACATCATCGGAAATTTCAAGATTTTCGAAATTATCAAATCCTCCAAATGATGAAACAGAATCATACTCTTCATCTTCTTCTGTTATTTGATTTTTTGGCATCTTAATAAGATATGAAGTGTCATCTGTTTCTAATGGAAGTGCAAATTCAATTTCACCATTAGGGCTTGTAAACGAGATTAAATTATCTTCAAAGCCATCAGGATACCTAATCCTGATCTTCTCCAATATCTCATCGGACAATTGCTCAAATTTTTTAATAATTCTTTTTTTTCCCACAGCTTTAAAGAAAATTAATTTGACAATTAAATAAATTTAAGTATTTTTTAATATTATTTCACAAGTTTTTTCCAAGAATTTTCGACTAAATGTATGTAAAAAAAGTATTAGTTATCCCACCTCCCCATAAGTTTTTTCATATTTTTTTAATTAAATAAGCCAATTAGGATGTATGTTTTTATAGTGATCGTATGGATATGCCAGAAATAAAGCAATTTAATGATTTTTAATTAAAACTTTGGGCAAGGAATAGCCGCCATTTTTTTTCTTTTTTTATACCCTTTGTTTATCTCAAACTGATACGATAATGATACTTCATGTACTCCTCCTGTTGATATCAGAAGACGTGAAGTCGAAATATCGTAGCTGTAGTTGAAGATAAAATTTTGAAATGAATACTCCAAAAGAAGTATTACGGCGTTTAATCCGGCTGTCTCTTTAAAAACAGGTATTCCTTTAAGCCATAATCCAAGCCGTATTGGAGGATTTCCATCATAAGAACCCAGATCAAACTGATTAAATCCGGCCTGTGATTTGTAAAAAAAGAAAACAGAAATACTTTTCTCACTTCGGAGCATATTTTAGTATTAAATAATGTATTATCAGCAAATACTGTCGAACCGCTTATCAAAACCCATTCTCCTACCCCAACATCAGGAATATTCCCTTGCAGGGTTGTATAATCAACAACAATAACCTGATCATCACCTGCATCTGATTGTGTAGGTGAATCCAAGAATAAAGATTTGCTTGAAATAAATGCAAAAGAAATAACCTGTAATTCAAGTGGTGGGTCAGATATATTTGCAAAAGGCACTACCTCTATTTTTAAAGCCAATGTAAATGGCGGAAGTGACATAAAAGCCAAAGAACTAAAAGCAGATATATGCACAATTGAAGCATCTGGGGAATCTGATACTGTTATAACTGCTTACAAAGAAATATCAATTAATGCAAACAGTTCAAGCGATATTTACTATTATGGAGATCCTCAAGTTAGAAATATAAATTCCAGCGGGGGATCAGATGTCATAAAAAAATAACAAAAAGCCATTTAGAAAACTTCAGAGTTGGCTTTTATATAATCTATTAATTCATCAACCTGGCAAAAAGCTATGGTAGTATAAGTATCTGCAGCACCATAATATAAAGCAATACGTCCGGTTTCAGCATCACAAAGATTTGCACAGGGGAAAACTACGTTAGGGACAAAGCCCGTAGTTTCATAATTTTTTTCAGGAGTTAATAAATAATCGCGGGTACGGTATAATACCTTGGACGGGTTATCGATGTCAAGAATTGCAGCTCCCATGCTATACAGATAACCATTG
>CAZWGG010000894.1:0-2286 GCA_964633305.1 uncultured Bacteroidales bacterium | reverse complement strand
CGGATAAAATCAAAAGGTAAATTAAGCAAGGGTAGTTCATCCGGGAATTGTTGAAGCCAGAAAAATTCCTGTTCTTTAAGTTTTTCTTTTATTTTTTTACTATTCTGCCATTCAGAATAATCTTTATATTGTAATTTTTTGTCATTAAGTTTTTCTCCTTGGTAAATTCTTTTCATATCATCTTCAAGTATTACTTGTGAACGGGCATCGGAGATGATATGATGCATATCGACAATAACCAGTTGAAAGTCCGATTGGACAGGTTTTACCAGTCCAACTCTGATTAAGGGAGCATTATTTAATCTAAAAGGTTTTTTAAACTGCTCTGTAAAAGAAGATAGGTACTTTTCTTCAACTTCGTAAGTTTCTATGCTAAATTCAACATCACGATGTATAAATTGTACTGGTATTTCATCTACAATTTTGAAAGAAGTACGCAATGCTTCATTTTGTTGGATTAACGTCAAAAAATAATTTTCAACTTCCTTTTCATCTATCTCATTGCTTATAAAGAAACTGTAGGGCATATTGTAAACAGTATTTTCTAAATCAAGCTGCTGAAGGATATAAAGTCTTCGTTGCGACGATGATAATTGATAATATTCTTTTTTCTCTGCTGATTTAATAGAAACGTGATTTGATTGTTGAATTTTGTTAAGAAATTCTATTATATTATTTTTTTCTTCCCTTATTTTTTGAACCAAACCGGCAGGTAAATTGTTTTTTGGAGCAGTTATATGAAGCTGGCCCTCAGCCAACTTGATATTCGCCCCTTTTTCTTTCAATTCGTTTATAATATCTATTATTCTCATATAATAATACTTTCACTATCAACACTAATATCTTTTTTCTCTTGTTTCACCCATTCGGCTGCGGCTATCATGTCCGATAAACTTCGTACGGTTGCCTGACTAAAAATCAGGTTTAGAGGAACATCAACATTAAATTGTTTGAATAGTCGATTTACCAGCACCGTTGCTTTTAATGAATGTCCTCCCAACTCAAAGAAGTTTGCATCGATACTAATATCCTGTTGATCTATGCCCAGTATTTCCGACCAGATTTTCTGCACTTTTTCATCTGTTGAATTTCGGGCTTTTGAAAAAGAAGCTTCGGATTTAATTTCGGGTTTAGGTAAAGCCTGTTTGTTAATTTTGCCATTGTGAGTTAAAGGTATCTTTGTTAACCGGGTAAAAAAATCCGGAATCATGAATGCAGGGAGTTTCTTTTGCAAAAATTCACGTAATTTTTGTGAGCTATATTCTTCTGTTGATTGATAATAGGCACATAAGTGGGATTCTCCTTTATTAGCCTCAGTCAAAGTAACTACTACTTCCTTAATGTCACTAAACCTTTTTAACTGAACTTCTATTTCTTCTAATTCAATTCTAAATCCCCTGATTTTTACCTGGTTATCTAACCTGCCTAGGAACTCTATGTTCCCATCAGGAAGCCACCGTGCCAAATCTCCTGTTTTATAGATCATCTCGCCCAGCACAAATGGGTTTGGATTAAACTTTTCATCGGTTAGTTCGGGCCTGTTTAGGTATCCCCTTCCCACGCCGTCTCCTCCAACGCATAATTCACCAGGCACCCCAACAGGCTGGAGTTTTTTATTCTTATCAAGAATATATACACTTGAATTACTAATTGGCTTTCCGATTGGAATATTCTCTTCATAAACTTTGTCAATTGTAAAACAAGCCGAAAAGGTTGTATTTTCGGTTGGTCCGTATCCATTTATTATTTTCAGATTTTTATTTGTTTGTCTTACATCGTTAATATGATGCGGTGATAATTTTTCACCCCCGACCAACAATTTTTTTACACCGTTAAACATACCGGCTTTATCAGCTGATAACTGGTTAAATAAGGAAGAAGTTAACCACAGAATTGTGATTTTGTATTTGGAGAGTGCTTTACTTAACTTCTCAGCATTTAAAATTATAGGTTTATCTACTAAATATAGCCTTAATCCGTTTAATAAGGCACCCCATATTTCAAAGGTTGTAGCATCAAACACAACAGCCCCGGTCTGCAGGATACGGTCATCCGGGTTAAAATCAATGTAGTTTGTATTTTTTATTAATCTTATTACACTTTGATGTTTAATTATAGTTCCTTTTGGGTTTCCGGTTGAACCCGAAGTATACATAATGTACGCTGAACTTTCGGAAGAATTATTGGCCTTTGGATAAATATTGCTTTTTGTGTGTTCGTAAATTTTATCAATATCAACTATATTAATATCTTCCTTCTTTATTGTAATTATATGCTTTTCTTCAG
>CAZWGG010000893.1:0-2294 GCA_964633305.1 uncultured Bacteroidales bacterium | reverse complement strand
AGCGTTTAGCAGTATGTTTATCAACTTCTTGTCGCACATATTCCTATATATTAGCGTGTCGTTATTTCCTTTTATTTCTTTATGTTTATTTCTTGTAACTAAATCCTTTAATTCTTTCGTTATATTCTTTCATTTGCAGTTTGTTTTAAGTTGAAAATATTTTTTTTGCTTATTATTAATTTTCAACGAGTTCCAAAAGTGATGTAATTGAGTAAATATATGATAACTTAATTTCTTCAACAAAATCCTTTTTTAATTCATGTTCCCCAAAGTATTTTTCCAAACGTCTATGATATTCTTCTTTAAACTCTGATATATTATTTATTTTATCAAATTCGTATATATGCAATTCTTCATCTTTGTACTGATATTGTTTTTTCAAAATAGTTTTAATTATTTGTCCTCCCGATAATTCTGCGAGATAGATATTGTAGGCATGAGCAATCAGCAATTTTGGTTCATTATCGGCTAACCTATTCATATGATATACATATGATTTAACAGATGAAAGCATCGCCTGATTTTGCCAACATTTAATAAAAAAATCCATGTCATTTTTAATTGTGGATGTACGTTCAAGCTCCGGGAAAATAAAATTTTGTATAACTTCAATATTTTTGTTTTTATTCAAACCATCTTCCAATGCAGAGTATATGTGATATTTATGTAATAAATATTTTCCATACATCTCACGTGTAGCTTTGCCTTGCATGAGGACAGTATTAAATCCACCTCTTTCGGCTAATTTGTGTAAAATAGCCGTTTCATTTAAAATTTGTTCTTTTAGGTTTTTCATTTTTATACTCCTTTTTATGTTTAAATTTATTTATTAATTATGACTAACGGTAAATTTAAAAATCATAATTTATTATTTATCAATGTTTTAACATTTATTGTTAGCAACAGTAATTAATCAGCTCTTTAAGAATAGATACCTTGTTTTAGAATCTATTCTGAGTGTGTTGATGTGGGGAATGCACGCCAACGGTTAGTGCCGGATAGCTAGGCGGGTTTCCCCGCTTTCGCCTCCTTAGAGCCAGGGCATGCTTCTTTCGTCGCACCCGGTTCAAGCATCCTGTAAGGCTTCAATGTTAGTATCCGCCCGGTTATCAGAGTTACCGTTTGCATTTGGTGAAGATAAGACTTTTCTCCTTTTCGATAATCGCTCGTACCTATCATTAAAGTAAGGTGACCAATCTGAGTCATAAGGATTGGCTGCTGCCCTTATTTTAACATGGCGGACAATTCGGGTACTCTCAAAACAAACTAACCTGATTTCGCGGTCAGTCCCCTTGAAAGTACCGGAGAACACCCATTTTCGAGTTCCAATGGATTTGAAGTATCTTTTCTTGACCCATTTTCTCGACTTGTTTGGGTGGCGGCGTTTAGACCAGTTCCAGAGAAGCCGGAAAATTTTATTGTCCAGTTGGGTATACACCCTTTTGGAAACAATATGGCGGTGGTAATTTGCCCACACTGTGATGATTGGGTTGAGCTTGTATATCAACTCAGCCGTATTCATGGTCGGGTTGGCCTTGACAATTTGCCGTATTTTCTGGTAGATGGAACTGATACTTTTCTTTGATGGCTTAATCAATAATTTCCGTCCATATTTTCTTACGCTTTGACCTAAGAAATCGAAGCCCCCGTGTATGTTCGATATATGGGTCTTTTCTTCTGATAACTCCAAGCCCCTTTCGGCCAGGAATTCGGTTATCAGGGGCTTGACCCGTTTTTTGAGGACTTCACTGGATGTGGCAGTGATAATAAAATCATCTGCATACCGGATTATTTTGATTTTGTATTTAGCCGGAAATTCTGCTCGTATCAGGGTTTCCATACCATCTAGCACCATGTTGGCGATGATGGGTGAGATAATCCCCCCTTGAGGTGTCCCGGCTTTTGTGGGAAACCATTTGTTTTTCTCGATAAAACCTGGCTTGAGCCATTGGGCGAGCATATATTTCGGGATAGGGATGTTCTCCATTATCCACTGATGTGAAATATTGTCGAAACAAGCTTTGATGTCGGCTTCCAATACCCACTGGGGCGAGGAAGGCCATTTGAAAACGTTAAAGCATTGTTCAATGGCATCGGCACAGCCCCGTTTCGGCCTGAACCCGTAAGAATTCAGGTCAGCAAGTGTTTCGGCCAGGGGTTCAATTGCAAGTTTGTGCAATGCCTGTTGGGCCCTGTCCGACATCACGGGTATGCCCAGGGGGCGCTTTTTCCCATTCTTTTTGGAAAGAACCAATGGAAGTGTTTTTGCAATTTTTGGGGTGGGAAGATATTCT
>CAZWGG010000892.1:0-2294 GCA_964633305.1 uncultured Bacteroidales bacterium | reverse complement strand
ACCCACCTACAATTATTCTTAAAATATCCTTTATTATTGTTTATTCTATCAATTTTTTACTACAAAGAACGAGTAGTATTTATTGACACCGTGTTTCAATTTTTCAAAATTGTGAATTTTGAGAAGTTTAATATTGAAGCAGGCAGGTACGGAACGTTTTTAACCCAAGTGCCTGTTTTACTTGCTATAAAAGCGGGTGTTAGCCTGAAAAAACTTGTTTTTATTTTTAGTATATCTTTTATTTTAATTTACTATTCAGTATATCTCTTGTGTGTTTATTTGTTTAAAAACACAGCAGCAGGCCTGGCAATTATTTTGATACTTGTATTGTGTATAAGGCAAAGTTTCTACCATCCAACTACTGAAACACATCAGGCACTTGTTTATTCGGTATTGTTATTTGCTGTGGTGCAATATATGTTTCAAAATAATCTTATTATTCTAAAATATGTTATAGGAGCTTTATTGATAGTTTGGTGTTTTTTCACACATCCCATAGCATTATTCACCATTTTATTTATCCTGGGGTACCATATAATTGATCAGAATAAATGGAAAGAAGTAGGTATATATATACTTGTTTTATTTATTATTTTGTTACTTATATTGAAATTACTAAATACAAATAAAGGATCGTATGAAGGAAAATTTTTTTCAGAGTTGATGAATTTCAACTTTTCATTATCCACAATTCGCAATTATTATAGCATTAATTTTTTTCTGTCCAGAATTCTTTCCTTATACATATGGTGTGGAATTATGCTTCTTGTTCTTATTACTTATCTTCTTTTGAAAAAGGAATATTTAAGAGTAACATATATTTTTTTATCTGCCACAGGTATTTTATTAATAACTTTTATTACTTACAAAAAGGGCGATTCGGATGTTATGATGGAAAGAGGATTTATGCCTTTGGCACTATTTATTGCCATTCCTTTTTGTAATGAGCTAATTGGAAAAGCAAAAAGAATGTCTGCTTTAACACTTATTGTTATTATGGGGGTTATGTTTTCAGGTATTATCAGAATAGGCAATGAAGGCCGTAAATTCAAATCAAGGCTTGAGTATATAACAAAGTTAGTAGAAACAACAGACAGTGATAAGGGGGAAAAATTCCTTTTAAAAAAAACGGGAGAAAACATGAACCATATACTTATACCATGGTCATTTCCCTTTACCTCAATTATAATTTCTTCAATGGAAGGAAGCTCTTCAACTAAAACGATTTTTTTGTATGACGATATAACCAAATGGCAACTCTATTTAAACGAAAAACCAGGTGTTTTTCTGGGTGCTGATTTTTGGTTGGAATGGAAGGTAAACCAACTAAACCATAACTATTTTAGCCTTCCTGATGAATATTATAAAATTCTGGAATAAGTTGCTTATCTTCTAAAATGAATCCCCCGGATGCAACCCTTTAATTATTCTTTTGTCTATTAACCTGGAATTAAGAATTAATCTTTTTCCATTATCATAATAACAGAATAAAATGAATTTATCCTGCTGAAATGGGTAGGCCAGCGGGCAGGGAAAAGTATGTGTAATTTTAAAAAGTAATGTTATGAAACTAAGGTCAATAATTTTTATTGCATTGTTAAGTTTAACAAATCTGGTTAACGGACAAACCTTAACACAAAATATACGAGGTACTATAATAGATGAAGATGCAAAATTTCCGCTTATTGGGGCAAATGTGTTTATAATAGGTTCACAACCGCCAAAAGGAACAACAACTGATATAAATGGTGATTTTCGGCTTGAAGACATCCCCGTAGGCCGCGTAGATCTGGGGATTACATACATTGGATATGAAGATAAAACCATTCCAAATGTGCTTGTAAGTTCCGCGAAAGAAGTGATTCTTGACATTGAGTTAAGAGAATCGGTACTGGAAATGGAAGAAGTAGTTGTTACAGCAACCAAGAATAAAGGCGAGATATTAAATGAAATGTCGATAATAAGTGCCCATTCTTTTTCTGTTGAAGAGACCAAAAGGTTTGCCGGTTCGTTCCAGGACCCGTCACGTATGGTTTCATCTTATGCCGGTGTTGCAGCCGACCCTGAAGGTAATAATGATATTATTGTAAGAGGGAACTCTCCAAAAGGTATATTATGGCGCATGGAGGGGATTGAGATACCCAATCCGAACCATTTTGCCGATGAAGGTTCAACAGGTGGGCCAATAAGTGCCATAAACAGCGAATTACTTTCAAACTCCGATTTTTATACAGGGGCTTTTGCTCCAGAATATGGCGATGTAATGTCCGGGGTATTTGACCTGCATCTAAGAT
>CAZWGG010000891.1:0-2300 GCA_964633305.1 uncultured Bacteroidales bacterium | reverse complement strand
GGAAAACATCAACACATACTTAATGAGTATAGAATAAACTTTAACGAATATGTAAAAATTTCCAAGGAATACCAAGAACTTATTGCAGCGTCAGAAAAACTCAAATCGGAACAAGATTACTATGAATTTCAATATACTCAACTTGAAGAAGCTAATTTACAGGAAAACGAGCAAGAAGAACTGGAACTTGAGCTTGAACAACTAACTAATGCCGAAGAAATAAAAACCAACTTGCAAGGGGCATCTATTCTTTTATTAAACGAAGAAGAAAACATTCTAATCAAAATTAGAACCCTGCAACAAATAACCGGTAAACTTAAAAAATTTCTGCCTGGAATAAATGAATTGGAAAATAGAATTGAGAGTTCATATATAGACCTAAAAGATATAGCCGATGAGATTGAAAATTTGAATACTAAAATTTCCCTTGATCCAAACCGCTTAGATTTTATTAATCAACGACTTGATCTTATTTATACCTTACAGCAAAAACACAATGTATCAAGTATAAATGAACTTATTGGAATAAAACAAGACTTAAAACAAAAATTAAATGAAATAGCAGATAGTGATTTTAAGACAGACGAAATGGCCAATAAACTTAAAAACACTGAGCAAAAGGTAAAAACAATTGCTACAAATTTAACCCAGGAGCGAAAAGCCAAATTCCCTGAGATTCAAAAAAAAGTAAAAGAATTATTATACGAACTGGGCATTCCGAATGCGCAATTTCAAATTCAAAATTATTTGTTAGATGACTTTTCTTTTAATGGTACCGATTTAATACAATTTATGTTCTCAGCCAACAAAAATGCTCCGTTACAGGATATTTCCAAAATCGCATCAGGTGGCGAGTTATCAAGATTTATGTTAAGCATTAAATCTCTAATATCTGATTCATCGGGGTTACCAACCATCATCTTCGATGAGATTGACTCCGGAGTTTCCGGTGAGATTGCAGATAAAGTGGGGAATATAATCAAAAGCATGTCAAAAAATATGCAGGTAATAAATATTACCCATTTGCCTCAGGTGGCAAGTAAAGGAGACTACCATTATCTAGTTTATAAAAAAGACAATGAATCATCAACACAAACCTATATTAAATTATTGTCATCAGAAGAACGTCAACTGGAGATTGCCAGGATGCTTAGCGGACAAGAACTTACTAATGCAGCCCTGGAAAATGCTAAGGAATTATTAAGAAAATAATTTGTAATTAATCTAAATAAGTTTTTCACTTTTACTAACATCTTATATCTTTGCACCCTGAATTTTTAATATACACACAATGGCTTATAATTTATTAACAGGGAAAAAAGGTTTAATCTTTGGTGCACTGAACGAGCGTTCGTTAGCTTGGCAAATAGCAGTAAAAGCCCATGAAGAAGGAGCTAACTTTGTTCTAACAAATACAGCAGTAGCATTGCGTATGGGCGACACCAATAAACTGGGAGAAGCCTGTAATGCAGAAGTAGTGCCTGCAGATGCTTCAGATGTTAACGATTTAGAAAACCTGCTAAATAAATCTATGGATATTTTAGGAGGAAAACTCGATTTTATATTGCATTCAATTGGCATGTCTCCTAATGTTAGAAAAGGTTTACCTTATGATGCCCTTAACTACGATTATTTTTTAAAAACATTAGATATTTCTGCATTATCGTTTCATAAAGTATTACTGGTTGCCCGTAAACTCGATGCCATTAATGAATGGGGATCGGTTGTAGCCATATCTTATGTTGCAGCTCAGCGTACACTGGATAAATACAACGATATGGGTGATGCCAAAGCCCTTCTTGAATCAATTGCACGAAGCTTCGGATATATATATGGAAGAGATAAAAAAATACGAATAAACACGGTTAGTCAGTCTCCAACTCTAACAACGGCAGGTTCAGGAGTAAAAGGTATCGATTCGTTAATAGATTTTACGGAAAGAATGTCACCACTTGGCAATGCATCGGCAGAAGACTGTGCAAACTATGTAATTACACTCTTTTCAGATATGACAAGAAAAGTAACCATGCAAAATCTTTATCATGACGGTGGATTTTCTAGTATGGGTATGAGTGAACGGGCTATGAACCAGTATGACAAAAGCTTCAAAGAATGCCCGTAGATAAGGGTATGAGCTTTCAAGTATGAGTTTGGATATTTTCAAGTTGAATAATGTTTTAGGTTGTTTCATTTAGTTTCAAGTTGTTTTAAATTGATATATAGTATCAGCACAAAATGTCGTGTTTTTTTTAAGTGGTTGTGCGAAAGCTTCAAGTGCAAGGCTTGCGATGGCCGAAAAA
>CAZWGG010000890.1:0-2300 GCA_964633305.1 uncultured Bacteroidales bacterium | reverse complement strand
CTTGAAGCTTTCGCACAACCACTTAAAAAATACATGACTTTTCGTGCTGATACTAATTAAAAGTTAATACACTTTAGGTAAAAAATATTTTTGGTAGTTGTAAATTATATTTTTTGTTTTCACAAGGTTTTTAGGTATAAAATTATTAAGATTTTTTTGTTGATAATTTCTAGTCGATTGGAATAAACGTTTTAGCTTTTTTTTTGTTAAATATATGCATCGCTTTAAAAATATTTTTTAAATGTCAGTTATTCAAATCTTTAAGATTACGAGTTAATAATTAATTTCAAATGTTAATAAATACAAAGTACATCAAGTTGCAGAATTTTTTTTGTGTTGCTAAATTGCATAACCGTCTTTTAATAATTCCAGGGAGAAATATCTTTCAAATATCCAACATTTTAAACCAATTTTAAGAATGCATACTGAAGAGATTAAGACAAAAAAAAGTGCCGTAGAGAAAATAGAATCGAAAATGAATGAAGAAAAAGAGGTAAAAAATTCTTCAAAAATAACGTATACATATGATGAGGCTTTAAAGAGTTCACTTAAATATTTTAAGGGTGATGAACTTGCTGCTACAGTGTGGATTAATAAATATGCATTGAAGGATTCGTTTGGGAACCTATTTGAAAAAAATCCCGATCAGATGCATCACAGACTGGCAAAAGAAATTTCCAGGATTGAAAACAGGTATCCTAATCCACTGTTTGAAAAAAATATATATGAACTATTAAAGGAATTTAAATACATTGTTCCACAAGGTGGTCCTATGACAGGTATAGGGAATAATTTTCAAATTGCATCCTTGTCAAATTGTTTTGTAATCGGGAATGAAGGACCTTCAGATTCTTATGGTTCTATAATGAAAATAGACCAGGAACAGGTTCAACTTATGAAACGCAGGGGAGGTGTGGGTCATGATTTGACGCATATTCGTCCAAAAGGGAGTCCGGTATTAAACAGTGCTTTAACCTCCACAGGCGTAGTGCCTTTTATGGAAAGATACTCAAACTCTACCCGTGAGGTTGCACAGGATGGAAGGCGTGGGGCCCTTATGCTGAGTATATCAGTTAAACACCCTGATGCCGAACAGTTTATTGATGCTAAAATGGAGAGAGGAAGAGTTACAGGGGCAAATGTATCGGTTAGGATTGATCATGAATTTATGCGAGCCGTTGTTAGTAATGAACCATATATTCAGCAGTTCCCTGTTGATTCAGATATGCCTATTATAGAAAAGAAAATAAATGCAAGGGAGTTATGGAATAAAATCATTCATAATGCTTGGCAATCAGCCGAACCAGGTATACTTTTTTGGGATACTATAATAAGCGAATCAGTTCCCGATTGTTATAAAGAACTTGGATATAAAACTGTTTCGACTAATCCGTGTGGTGAGATTCCTTTATGCCCTTATGATTCTTGTCGTCTTCTTGCTATTAATCTTTATAGCTATGTGGAAAGTCCATTTACTGAAAAGGCTCATTTTAATTTTGATAAATTTAAGAAGCATGTGCATTATGCTCAACGTATTATGGACGACATAATTGACCTTGAGCTTGAAAAAATAGATGCCATTCTTGAAAAAATTGGTAAAGATCCGGAAGAAGAGGAAATAAAACGTGTTGAGAAAATGCTATGGGGAAATATCCGGTCAAAAGCAGAAGAAGGAAGAAGAACAGGTATAGGTATTACAGCTGAAGGAGATATGTTAGCAGCATTAGGACTTAGATATGGCAGTGACAATGCTATTGATTTTTCGATTGAGGTACATAAAACACTTGCCCTTGAAGCCTATAAAGCTTCGATTGAAACAGCAAAAGAGAGAGGCCCTTTTGCAATTTATGACTCACATCTTGAAAAAGAAAATGAATTTATTAAACGTCTTAAAAATGAGGATGAACAGTTTTACCTTGATATGATGAAATATGGCCGTAGAAATATAGCCTTGCTGACAATAGCACCTACAGGGACAACAAGCCTGATGACACAGACAACCTCAGGTGTTGAACCAGTATTTTTACCTGTATATAAACGTAGAAGAAAAGTTAACCCTAATGATAACAGTGTGAAAGTCTCATTTGTTGATGAAGTAGGTGATGCATGGGAAGAATATAATGTTTTTCATCATAAATTTATAACTTGGCTTGAGGTAAATGGATATAATATTGATGAGATTAGAAGTTATTCAGATGATAAAATACAGGAGTTAGTTAAAAAGTCACCTTATTACAAAGCTACTTCAAATGATGTTGATTGGTTAAGTAAAGTGAGAATGCAAGGGAATATACAAAAGT
>CAZWGG010000889.1:0-2301 GCA_964633305.1 uncultured Bacteroidales bacterium | reverse complement strand
GAGATAAATCAAAAAAAGTATCAAGGCAAAAGGTAGTAAGAAATTCATTTTTGAATGCCTTTGTTGTTTTAGAAATATTGTAGAATATTGTGCTTGTAACTATCAAAGAACAGATAGTATTATTGGTCATAAAATCTTTTGATCTTAACAAATATGATTGGGCAATTTCATATCTTCCTGTTACCTTTTTATGTTTTTTTAACCAATCAATATGGGTCTGTTCTTTAGTACTTTTCCATGGAGGATTTCCTAAAATGTAATTTATATTTTTTGAATCAATAATCTTTTTATAAGCTGTTCCATGTTCATCATTGTCATTGAAAAAGTTTGCTTCAAACAAATTCTCCCCTATCAAATTAGGAAACGTATATTTATCAATATCCTTTGGTTCCTGGTAATCCAGTAAAGCTACATATATAGAAAAACAAGCAACCTTTAAAGCCTGTTCATTAATATCAATACCAAATAAATTATTCTTTGCAATTTTTCGAATTTTTTCACTAAACTCCTTTATAGTCAAATTATTATGATTATACTCAACTTCTTTATCAATCATTCTTCGCAATGCCTGAACAAGAAAAATTCCCGATCCACAAGCAGGATCAAAAATTTTGCATTCTGAAGTCTTGTTTTCTTCAAAATACATATCAACGGTTTCTTTTAAAATATATTCAACTAAAAATGATGGTGTGTAAACAGCAGAAGTTTCCTGTTTTTTCTCTTTATCAATTAAGGATTCATATATGCCGCTAATGACTTCAACGGGAATTATACTAAAATCAAATATTTCGAAATAAAAATCGTCTAAGTTATCAAATAAAGTAGGCAAGTTTCTATTTGTTTTTTCATCAAATACTTGTGCTAATGAATTTGCCTGTAACGGAGATAAGACTATATTCTTATTTTTAAATAAAACCCCATTAAATCGGTCATTTAAGTAATCAAAAAATTGATTTAATCTTGTGGAATCAGGAATTAAATCACTAAAACTTTTTCTTCTTTTAAAAACATTTTCTCCTGAAATATAGGTTTTGTCAATTTTTACGTTTCGGTCTATCAGATACCGGATAAAGATTAATCGTAGTATTAAGATGTTTGCGTCTTCTTCCGGTAATCCATCCTCACTTAATCTTTCTCTAACCTCCTTAATGTTATCGAAAAGTTTTTGATTGACTCTTTTTTTACTTATTGAATCACTATATTTTTTTTCCTGTACCCATTTCCAAGTATCTCCTGACTGCAATTTCCAAAAAGAAAAAAGATTATCTATTGATTCACCTTTATCAAGTTCAATATCTTTTAACCTTTCAGTTTTCTTATTATAGGAAAAAGCATTATATATTTTTTCTTCATTTTTTTTTATTATAAATATTATAGGAGAGTAATCAAAAGACCATACTTTTTTATGAATATCATCTTCTCTTTTATCATTTTTTTCATTCTTTAAATCAAAGAATAAAATATATGGTTGATTATTAAATGAATAATAAGCATCCGGCTTAATGATGTTTAATTTTTTCTGTATTTCTGGAGAAAATACAGGAGCATTACTATCTTCTTTATTCAAAAAGAAAACAGCCTTATTAGAAAGTAGATCAAGTCTTTCCAGTAAGCGATGCAATGCCATATTAATCTAATTGTTTTCTTTCCAAAGATAAAGGAATATTATTAAAGCGGAGAGGAAAATTGAGTTTAAGTCATTTAAAAATTCATTCTCTATTAAGAGCTATATCTAGAATATATAAGAAACAAACGAATACTTACAAAATCATACGGTCGATTGATTTTAAGTCGGGTGCAAGTGGTTAAAGTTTAAGTCTTTTGATAGAGATTTGAACCAAATATTAAAAAATATTCATATTTGAACCCAATGGCATATGTCATTGATATTCATTATAATAAATCCAAATATGAAAAAGAGGCCATCGAAATAGAACAGGAATTGTGTGATGTTGGGAATTACAGTTCGAACCTTGAAAAAGCAGTTGATTTTGCTATTGGACTATGTGTTAACTCATTGAAAATGTGGCATGAATCAAATTTATTACAGAAACAAGTTTTTCAAAATTTATTGTTTCCCGAAGGAATCTATTATAATCGAGAAAATGACCGAGTTCGAACCACTCGTGTAAACTCATTTTTTTCTTTAATCCCAGAAATAGCAAGGGTTACAAAGGAACATAAAAAAGGGGGTTCTGATAATAATATCAAAACCCCCAATTGAGTGGTCCCACTTGGGCTCGAACCAAGGACCCCCTGATTATGAGTCAGGTGCTCTAACCAGCTGAGCTATGGGACCAA
>CAZWGG010000888.1:0-2308 GCA_964633305.1 uncultured Bacteroidales bacterium | reverse complement strand
CCACTAGAAATACTCATCCGAAATTTAGTATCTCTATTGATTTTATTCTTGGAACATTACCAAGAAGGTGGACGAATGCAGATGTGACGATCAACGTAGATTCTGGCTCATATGCTATTAACAATGATTATACTTTTGTTAGTAACGGAGGTAACTTAAATATAATAGGTGAATTTAGAACGGTGTTAAGTAAAGCCTCGACTTACGTAGGCAGTACAATACAAGATTATTATCTTGCGGGAGAGAATTATCCCAAAGACACGTTATTAGGAATGCTCGTTAAAGATGGAACTAAATATTATCCTATTATAAAAAATTATGATTCAACGGTATTCGTGTCAAAACAAGCAAACGGATGGGACGCAATAGTTGATTTCAATACACATATTACATGTGATAACATCGGAGGGGTAAATATATTTTTAACAGGAACAGACTCAAAAATTGTTATTAGTCAAGTAGAATGGACATGGCAAAATGCTGCTGTAATTAGTGGAGGTGTTAACAGGGTTGATTTTGATTTTAGTAAGATTATAACAGCGAACGCAAGCCCCGCAATTATTATTCGGGACGGTGATATAAGGCTATTACGTACTGCTATTGAATATAGTGGTACTGGTATATGTATTAGTATTTATTCGCATCGGGTTGTCGGTACTAATATGTTTAATACTAATATTATTTACCCCGTGTCGGGAACAGCTGCCGAAGCCTTTGAAATACAGGATTCACGTGGGTTGCCTCAGATGATTAGCCCATCGGTACGCGATTTTAATTACGTTTATAGTTTTGGGACAAACGGTGGGAGTTTATTTTTGGCTAATTCTAATGGTAATGGTAGAATTATAAGAGCTAATGCGGTGTTTTTAATAAATCCCGGAACACAGATAATCCGCACCGATATAGGATCAGGAAATACCATTACATTAGATTCAACAAATTATTTTATCCGTTCAGAGTATGGTGATCAATATTTGCAGGATGTAAGCATGGTTTTTCCTTCAAATACTGTTATCAACGAACCGTTGGTAGGATGGTCGGATAACGTCGACCCCTTTTTCGATACTTACCGAAAAGTGTTTATAAATATCCCTGACCGTAACGGCGATAATAAAATGTATTTGACAGATATCGTAATGGACACTATTCGGTATTACGGCACCGATACAACGATTGTTTATCAAGACGGAGATAGACTGAAACACGTAGTTATTTCAGGAGGTATAGAAGATAGCCTTTTGCTGGCTTATCAGGATAGTTTAGTGATTTTAAAAAATTTAATTATTAAAGATACCATCAAATTTCCAGACGGGTCACAAATGTGGACAAACGAACCGTCTCATCTTGTCGGTGATAGCGTATATGTTGAATGGCAAGCAGAGTGGGTAAGAAATGATACAATTGCTACTCCCGATACCTTGCCGACATTAGTTGTAAGTGATTCGATAAGCGTTAAGCAGATTTTTTCAACTCCTTACCAAATAACTTATGCAACA
The DNA here is from genome assembly GCA_964633305.1 of uncultured Bacteroidales bacterium. Taxonomy (GTDB): domain Bacteria; phylum Bacteroidota; class Bacteroidia; order Bacteroidales; family UBA10428; genus CAZWGG01. The sequence goes on along the minus strand of CAZWGG010000888.1, from coordinate 812 downwards.
TCAATTACATTTAACGGCAACAATGGAATGAACCAGTATGTAATATTAACCGGCAACGTAACTACATGCAATTTCAGCAATCTTAAACCAGGGGTGACATATACATTTAAAATAACTCAGGACGGCACGGGAAGCCGGACATTTGACGAGACAAACCTAGATTACAAGGCTAATGAAAGCGCAGATTTTAGCACGACAGCGAGCGATATTAATTTGATGGTTTTCTATGTTGATGAAAGCGGAAATACATTTTATAGTTTTAGTATATATTCACTTTAAAAAATGAAAAAATGAAAAAGTTAAAAGTTCTATTAATTTTAATTGTCTTTGTTTTCGGAGTTAAAGCACAAGAGGCAAAAATAACAATTCCTGATGCATGGACAGATGCTTCACAGGCAAACCTTGATAAGTTAACGGAGTGGGTTGTTAAAGGCGAATTAACGGGAGTTCCTGGTACAAAAGAGTATTATATATCAGATACGTGGAATCCAGGAAATGCTGATTTAAATTCTATTAGGTCTAATGGTGGCGATACCGAAGAATGGCCATTGTATTGGGTTGTAAACGATACGATGTTATTTTATCAGGAAGTTCCGGATGTTTTGGGAGATGTTGTAAGTTTAAAATCATCCGAAAACACTCCAAATAAAACATGGGGCGAATGGTTACCACAAGCTCACGTTGTTTATTTCCGTAGCGCAACCAATCCAGATCAGTATTGGATATTAGCAGCCGACAAAGAAGGTAATTTACTAGGATTGGACGACATGGTAACAGTAAGGCTTCAATTCAGTTCTTACATGCCTTCTTAT